>CAMJOB010000005.1 GCA_946407495.1 uncultured Bacillota bacterium
AGCTGGAGATAACGCTGGAGTATTACTTCGTGGTATCGCTCGTGAAGAAGTTGAACGTGGACAAGTTCTTGCTAAACCTGGAACAGTTACACCTCATCATAAATTCAAAGCTGCAGTATATGTACTAAGCAAAGAAGAAGGTGGACGTCATACTCCATTCTTCACAAACTATCGTCCTCAATTCTATTTCAGAACTACAGACGTAACTGGTGTTATCACTCTACCAGAAGGTGTAGAAATGGTTATGCCAGGTGATAACGTTAACATTGATGTTGAATTAATTCACTCAATCGCACTTGAACAAGGAACTAAATTCTCTATCCGTGAAGGTGGAAGAACAGTTGGTGCTGGTAACGTTACAGAAATCGTTGAATAATGATTTATTAAAATCAGACTTCGGTCTGATTTTTTTGTGCAATAAAAAAGTCAGGTTAGTCCTGACTCTTTTTTGATTTGTTTTTTACAAAGCTCTTATATAAGTTATAAGAGAAATTATTTAATACAATATCAAATTCTCCAATGTATTCAGATACTGTAGTATTGAAACCTAATTTAGTTTCATTTAGATGTTTATATGGATGATCTTTTTCAAATTCTCCGGCAATTCCATCTAAGTTTATGTACTTTAAACCCTCATTTGTGTAGTCTTCAATCATTTTCCATTTGATAACGTAGTCAGAATTTAAATGTTTAAACTTAGGATGTACTCCTTCAGCTACTACATAAGCCGCGTTATCATATTTGATTACTAATGCTGCACCAATTATTAATCCATTTGGATATTTCTTTAATAATTCAGTTGCATGTACTAATGATGATTTATATGTATCTAATAATTTATCAGATTCCATTTTCTTATTTAAAGCATTTTCTTTTTGCTTCCTATCTAAGTTATAATCTTGAATCATACCAGCAAGTACATTATTATCTTCTAGTTCTTTTTCATATGCACGTCTACTATTTACTGTATATGTTTCAGTATTTATTTTTGCATAATATAATTCAACATTACCTTCATATATTTTAACTAGATTTTTATAATAATCTTTTGTCTTTCTACGTTCTTTCTTTACGAAGTTATAGAATTGATCGATATTATTTGTATTATCTTTATAAGCTTCTACACCAAAGTTTGTAGCACGTCTTATTTTATTTCTTGTACGTTTATCAAACTTTTGGAATAATGCTTGTGGCTTTTCTCCTAAAAGTACTAGAGCTTCCCATCTTGGTTTTTCTCCTTCAAAGAATTGGTTTTTACCTTTATAAGTAAATCCAACTTCTTTTAGGTTTTCAATAATCTTATTACCTTGATTATTGAAGTTCATCATATTACCTTGATAATCTCTAATGGTTAAAGGAATGTATGGATCCATTCTTAATAACATGAATCCTTGCTTTCCTAGTACTTGTTTTATTTTTTTCATTACTTCTTCTAAGTCTTCTAGACTTTCGTAATTATATAAAATTCCTCTTGGAGCATAAGCAATTTTATTATTCATAAATACTTGTTTATATAGTAATAGGGTAGCTCCTATAAGTTTGTTGGTGTCACTCACAACACCTAAATAGTGGATGTTGTATCCGTATTTTGTCATTAAAGTTCCATACTCACTAGTTTGATAGTAGTTTCTATATCTATGGCTGTGAGCAAACTTATCAAATTGTTCCGGAGTAAGAGTTACTACTTTCATTTCCAACACCTCTCTATTTCTTCTCTAATTATAGCATATTTAACGATTTCTTTACAATATAACATGTGATTAAATCTATACTTTATAGTATAATAAAAGTGGTGATGAAAATGTTTGAAAACAATAAAGTATTTATATTAGGACTTGCACGTAGTGGTTACCAAGCCGCAAAGTATTTAATTGCGCGTGGTAATGAAGTTATCTTAAATGATGGCAAGGAAGAAAGTAAACTTGATCAAGATCAAATAAAAGAGTTACGTGATCTTGGGGTTAAACTTATATTTGGATCTCATCCTGATGATATATTAGATGAATCATTTGATTATTTAATTAAGAATCCAGGTGTTCCAATTGACCATAAGTATGTTTTAAAGGCTAGAGAACTTGGAATTGAAGTTATTAATGAAGTTGAGATGGCTTTTAGATTATTACCAGAGGGAGTTAAGTTAATTGGTATTACTGGTACAAATGGTAAGACTACAACTACAACTCTTACATATAACATTATGAAAGAAGCTTTTGGAGATAAAGTGTTCTTAGCTGGTAATATAGGATTCCCATTATGTAGTATCCTACCTGATGTTAAGAGTGGAGATATTATTGTAATGGAAGTATCTTGCCAACAATTAGAGAATCTTACTAAGTTTAGACCTGATGTAGCAGTTATGACTAATTTAAGTCCTGCACATATTGATTTTTTAAAGAGCTTTGAAAATTATAAGAGAGTTAAGGCTAAATTATTCCAAAATCAAACAGAAAAAGATATAGCTATATTAAATATAGATAATGATGATGTAATGAATGAGACTAAGAATATTAAGTCTACTACTAAGTATTTTTCTAGTAAGAAAGAGATTAATGGTTGTTATGTAAAAGATAATGCAATTTACTATTATGGAGATAAAGTTATTACTCGTGATCAAATCTTTATAGCAGGAATGCATAATGTTGAGAACTGTATGGCAGCTATTATGGTTGTTAAAGAATTTGGAGTATCTAACGATATTATTTGCAAGGTTATTTCTGAATTCCGTGGTGTAGAACATAGATTAGAGTATGTTGATACTGTTAATGATGTTCGTTTCTATAATGATACAGAAGCTACAAATATTAAATGTACTCAAATAGCTTTAAGTAGTTTTGATCAACCTATAACTATCTTCTTAGGTGGATTAGAGCGTGGACAAGATTTTCATGAATTAACTCCTTATATGAAGAATGTTTCTAATATTATTGCGATTGGACAATGTCGTGATAGAGTAGCTGAATATGGTAAAGAATTAGGTATACCAACTTATGTATATGAGTTTTTAAAAGATGGATTTAGTAAAAGTGTTGAAGTTACTAAACCAAATGGTATAATATTATTGAGCCCTGCGTCTGCTTCGTGGGATCAATATAAAGAATGCGAAGTAAGAGGAGCAGAATTTAAAAAGAAAGTTGAGGAATTAAAAAATGAAAATTAAAGATGTCAGAGCTAGAGAAATTTTAGATTCTAGAGGAAATCCTACTGTTGAAGTTGATGTTATCCTTGAGAATGGTGTAAGAGGTCGTGCTGCTGTACCAAGCGGAGCTAGTACTGGAGAAAGAGAAGCACTAGAATTACGTGATGGTGATAAGTCTAGATTTATGGGAAAAGGTACTTTAAAAGCAGTTGCTAATGTTAATGGACCTTTAAGAGATTTAGTAATCGGAATGGATGCTGCTAATCAAAAAGAATTAGATTATGCAATGATTAAATTAGATGGTACTGAAACTAAGTCTAAATTTGGTGCTAATGCTATTCTAGGTATTAGTATGGCTGCTTTAAGAGCAAGTGCTATTAATGAAGGAAAAGAATTATATGAATATATTGGAAATGGTAAAACATTACCAGTACCAATGATGAATATTATTAATGGTGGAGCTCATGCTGATAATAAACTTGATTTCCAAGAGTTTATGATTATTCCACAAAGAGATACTATTCATGAAAGAGTTAGAGTTGGTGCAGAAGTATTCCACAACTTAAAGAAAGTATTAAATGAAAAGAAATTAGCTACTGGTGTTGGTGATGAAGGAGGATTTGCTCCTGATTTACAATCAAATTCTGAAGGATTTGAATTAATTATGGAAGCTATTAAGAGAGCTGGATACGAACCAGGAAAAGATGTTTGTATGGGTATCGATGTAGCTGCTTCTGAATTCTATAGCGATGGTAAATATAACCTTGTTGGTGAAGGAAGAAGTTTAACTACTGATGAATTAATTGAATTCTATGAAGAATTAGTTAATAAATATCCAATTATTTCTATTGAAGACCCTGTTGATGAAAATGACTGGGAAGGATTTAGAAAGATTACTGAACGTCTAGGAGATAGAATCCAATTAGTTGGTGATGATTTATTCGTTACTAATAAGAAATGTTTACAAATGGGTATTGATAATCATGCTGGTAATGCTATTTTATTAAAAGTAAACCAAATTGGAACAATTACTGAAACATTAGAGACTATTGAATTAGCTCGTTCTAATGGATATAAAACAGTTATTTCTCACAGAAGTGGTGAAACTGAAGATACTACAATTGCTGATTTAGCTGTAGGACTTGATTTAGGACAAATTAAGACTGGTTCTATGTCTAGAACAGATCGTATTTGTAAGTATAATCAATTAATGAGAATTGAAGAAGAACTATCTAGATAGTTCTTTTTTCTTGACGTAATAAAGGTTTATACGTTATAATATGTAGGAAATCTATATGAAAGACCAACACTTTATGGGCTCTTATAACAGTGATTTAGGGATAGTGTGAACCTAATTATAATCCAATAAAGTTCCTACCTTTCATGGAGGAGTTATTACTCTCGGTGAAGAGCCGTTATCGAATTAAGATAAAGTAAGGATGGTACCGTGCCTTGTGCACTCCTTTGGTACCATTCTTTTTTTATTGTTGGAGGTGTTATGTATGAGAATGAGTAATAGTTATTTTTTAACATTGAAAGAAGATGTTAAAGGAGAAGAATCTACTAGTGCTAACTTATTAGTACGTACTGGGATGATTAAAAAAGTAGGAAGTGGTATTTATACTTTCTTACCTATGGGACTTAGAGTCTTAAGAAAAATTGAAAATATTGTAAGAGAAGAAATGAATAGAATTGATTCTCAAGAGTTATTAATGCCTTCATTACTACCCGAAGAGGTATACGTAGCAAGTGGAAGACGAGATGTATTTGGACATGATATGTTTTCTTTAAGGGATCGATTCGAGAGAGAATATGTTTTAGGACCTACACATGAGGAACTATTCGTAGATGCTGCTAGAGAGGTTATTAAATCTTATAAAGATATGCCAATTAGTTTATACCAAATGGCTGATAAGTTTAGAGATGAACCTAGAAGTAGATATGGATTGATTCGTACTAGAGAATTTATTATGAAAGATGCTTATACATTTGATAAGGACTTAGAAGGATTAGATGTTGCTTATGATAAGATGTTTGAAGCATATAAGAAGATATTTGATCGTATAGGTCTTGATTATCGTATAGTTAGAGCTTCTACTGGAGCTATGGGTGGTTTATTATCTGAAGAGTTCCAAGCAGTTACTGATATTGGTGAAGATATATTAGTACTTTGTGATAAGTGTGGTTTATCTACTAATATTGAGATTTGTGAATGTAAGGAATTTGAGAAGATTGATGAAGAAGAGAAAGAGTATTCTTTACTTCATACTCCTAACATGAGAGGAATAGATGAAATAGTAGAAAATGTTGGAGTAGATATTAAACGTACTGTTAAAACACTTATTTATAAGAGTGAAGATAAATTTTATGCTGTATTAGTACGTGGAGATAGAGAAGTAAATGAATTAAAACTTGCTAGAGCATTAGGTGTTTCTTCAATTGAATTATCTTCATTAGAAGAAGATATGGAAATTACTGGTGCTGAAGTTGGATTTGCTGGACCAGTTGGTTTATCAGTACCTATTGTTGTTGATTTAGAAGTATCTGGTATGAAGAATTTTATGGTTGGTGCTAATAAGACTGATTATCACTACGTAAACGTTAATTTAAAGGATTTTGAAGCATATAAGATCTGCGATATACGAAATGTTTGTAGTGATGATAATTGTCCTGTATGTGGCAATAAACTTACATTTAAGCATGGTATTGAAGTAGGTAATACATTCAAACTTGGTACTAAGTATTGTGAGAGTATGGGACTTCAATATAGTGATATGAATAATGAGTTAAAATATCCATTTATGGGATGTTATGGAATAGGTATCGCTAGATGTTTAGCTGCATTTATTGAACAACATCATGATGACAAAGGCATTATATTTAATAATAGTATTGCTCCATTTGATTATCATCTTGTAGTTATTAATAATAAAGATGAAGATCAAATGAAAGTAGCAGAAAAATTATACAAATCTTTATTAGATAAAGGATATGAAGTATTATTCGATGATCGTGATGCACGTCCTGGAGTTAAGTTTGGTGATGCTGATTTAATTGGTATACCAGTTCGTATTACAGTGGGTAGAGATGCGAAAGACGGAAAGGTCGAAGTTAAGGAACGTATGTCTAGTGAGAGTAAAGTTATTGAATTATCAGAAATATTTGAAAATATTAAATAATGTTTTTGTTATACTTATGGTATAAGGAGTGGTTTTATGAAGATAAAGTTTTGTAACTCTGATAAATTTATGAAGAGTGATAAGGATTTTGAAGTAAAGAAAAAGAAGCATACTGGGAAGATTATAATTATTAGTGCTTCCTTATTGGCTATAATGTTATTTGGTGGAAAAGTACTTACTGCCAATAATAGTAATAGACATGATATGGATTATTATTTAGAAATAGTTCGTAATAATTCTTCTTCAAATACATCTACTAATTCTTCTAATAGTAGTTCTTCTAAAACTACTACTAAAACAACTACCACTTCATCTAAAGTAAAATATACTGATCAATATGATTCTACCCGTATGACTTTAAATAATTATGATTATATGGCTTATTATAATTATTTAGCAGCATTTGATACTGATTTTGCATATTCTGATTTGTATGAAATTCCAAAGGCTTTAGAACTAGAAAAGAATTATCAAATTCCTTTGAAAGATGTTACTCCTATTGAATTAAAAAATGGTAAATTTGATGCTAATATTATGCTTAATGTTATTAAGAAAAATAACAAAGCTTATTTGGATGATAAAACTACTACATCTTTTCGTAAGGCTTCTTATAAAGAGATGGATGATAAGACAGTATTAGATATTTGTAAAGTTGTTGCAAATACATTAAATGATTATGTTGATAAATATGATTTTATTGATAAAGAAGAGTTGAGAAAAGTAGTTGGAGACTTAAAGATGTTTACTGCTCCTTCATCAAGTAATGCTTTTGTTAATGATGATAATGTATTTATGATATCTAAGAACATGATTAAATTGGCAAGTGTTATGTATAAAGAGAATAATGTTGAGAAAGATACTCTAATACATGAAAGTATGCACTTAATTCAAAAGAGTGTTGGAGATAAAGACAAGAATTATCTACAAGTTGGGCAAAGTAAAAAGTTTAAAGATCTAGAAGTTAATTCTTTGGAATGGAAATTCTTAGTTGAGGCTGATGCTGAAAAGATGATGAGTCTTTATACTGGTGAACCGCCTTTTACTTATAAAAATTATATTACTTATACTGAAAGTTTAACTAGTGCACTTATTTTAAAAGATAATATTCATTCTAATACTATTTTTGAGGTTATTATGGATAGAACTCCAAATCGTATTTATGATTTTTATGGAGTGCATAATGATAAAGAAAAGATTGAGTTAATTAAGTTATTATATACAACTGATGTTTTACAAAGCGCTAGAGAAGATTTTTACGAAAAATATAATCCTATTTATGGAAAGCATGAGAATGATGCTGAATTGATAGATTTCCAATTACAATTGAAATCAGAAATTTGTGAAGAAGTATCAAAGAAGTTTTATGAAACTCTTTCTACTAAAATACATGATTCTAGTATGACTAAAGATGATATTTTCTATACTATCCGTATATTTGAAGCAGATATGAATAATCATCTTGAAATGGATAAAGAGAGTAAGCTTACTCGTAATTATGCTTTTATGGTTAATTATGTTAAAGTACAAAACGAATTCTTTAGTCATTTAGCTTCAAGTAATAATACTACTTTTGATAAGTTAGTAGATGATTATAATAATTATGAATTAGCAATTAATAAAGAACAAACACTGAACGCATTTGATCAAGATACTAGAGATTATTATGCTTCTAAGTATGATCAATATATTAAGTATAGTAATAAGAGTGTTAGACAATATTATGATTCAGTAGATAAAAACAAGGTAAAATAGTAAAATTTTACCTTTTTTTTGTCAACTATTTGTGTTTTTTATTTACTAGTAGTATAAATATGATATTCTTAAGGTAGGAGAATAATAGTAAAGGAGGATTACTGTGAAGCAAGATTTGATAGGTATCAATGAGGGTAGAATTGATCGTTTAATCTTAGATTGTTACGATTATATTGAAAAGTTGAATACTATATTAAATAATATTTCTACTGAAATTTCTAATACTTCTAATTATTTAGATTGTGAAGTTGTTAATGAGTTGAAGAGAAAATATGAAGAACAAAAATTATTTTATAGTGCTTTTTCTAATCATTTGGTAGCTTATACAGAGAAATTGTTAGATGTTAAGAATAAGTCCTTAGCAAATTCATCTGATATTGCTGCACAAGTAATCAAGGACTCTAAAGAAATCGATATTGTTCTACCAGAAAAATAAGCTATATTATAGCGACCATAGGAGGTATATTTATGAATGGTGAAGTAGGAATTGATGAGTTAGATTTCGGATATAGTAGAATGGGTACTCAAAAATATATCGAAGCACTAAATACTCAAGCAATTACAGAAACTTGTCGTTTACTTCGTGAAATCAATGGTATCAAAAGTACTATTGAGTCTGGATGGCAAGGACAATCAGAAGAAAACTTTGTAAAGAATTTTGAAAAGGCTATTGGAGAAACAGAAGAATCTATTAAAGGTTTAAGAGACGTTTTAGCTTCTGAATTTTCAGCTATTGAAGATGCAGTAGCAAATCAAGATAATGAAATGGTACCATTAGATTAATTATAGGAGGTAAGTAGAATGGGAATGATATCAAGAGAATTCCATGATATAAGTTGGAATATTGGTTCTGAAATTAAAAATGCAAGAGATACTATCTCTGATATGTGGAGAAATGTTACTGGTCGTGTTAATGCTACTTGGAATAGTATAATGAACTACGATGTTGTAGGTATTAACTATGCAAAAGTTCCAGATATGCAAAGAGCAATTGATGAATATGTTAAAGCTTTATCTGCACACTTAGAAGAAGTTAAAAAAGATGCTGATAATTCAAAAGCAATGAAAGGTGAATATGCAGTAGCTGTTAAAGATTTTATCAATGCTATTTGTGAATCTTGTGATGCAGTTATTTCTTATTTAAATAAGTTCAGAGATAAATTAGCTACAGGTTATGCTGAAAGCGGATATGGTGAAGAAGAAACTATTTTGGGATCTTACAAAGCAAAAGATACCAACTTATCTTCTGATATTAATGAACAAGCTGGTGACTTAAGAAAGAACCATGAACGTTATGGTGGCGGTGGGTCACAATAATAAACAATAGAAGGGATTGATTAGATGCTTCAAAGTTTATATCGAGAAAGAGATCAATATCATTCTTTTCGTAATAATTTAGGTCAAATTTTGGGATGCCTAAAAAATGGAAAAGGAAATATTGACGATTGTAATAAAATTACCTCTTATTATATGGTTGATGATAATTCACCAGATAATGGGGCGTTTGGTTCTGCTGCTGAAGAAGTCAGTGGCGTTATTTCTAAGATTGAAGCAGAAATTATCCCTTGGATTGATCAAAAAGTTAGACAGTTAGATAGAACTATTGCTGATTTAGAATTAGCGGAATCTATGAAGGAGTGATGATATGGCTTTTATTAATTCCGATATTGAAAAATTACGTGAATGTGGAAATCATATTATTCAGTATTCAAATGATTATATGGAAGTTATGAATGAATTAATGAAGAAGTTAGAAGATGTTTCAAAAGATAATGTTTGGCATGGAGTAAGTGCTAATCAATTTATTGAAAATATGAAAAGAGATAAGATTCAATATACTGCTATGGGAAATTCGTTGAAATGTTTTGGGCAAACAATTGTTAATTTCTCAAATGATTTATCTGGAGTTAAATAATGAAAAAAGTTCATTTTGATTATTCTGGATTGCAGAATAATATATATCCATCTCTTAATAATGCAATAAATAATTTGAAAAATGCTTCTAATACTCTTTCTAATATTGGTGTTCCTGGTGGCTGTCCTTATGGCGGTTACTTACGTGGAGCAGCAAGTAAAATTAATAATTCAGTTAATCGTTTAAATAGTGTTCTTAGTGATTCTAATGATACTAATAGTAAACTTAATACTGTTATAGGTAATTTTAGTGTTAATATTGCTAAAATACCTATTACTAAAGTTAAATAAAAAAACTCAAGATTCTTTTCTTGAGTTTTTTATTGCTCTAATAATATTAGACTTGTACCATTTCTTATATCTGTATTATATATTAAGTCATTTGGATTATATTTTTGATTTGTATCTCTATTATAAAAGCATGTTTTTTCTGTACCTACGTAGCAATCTTCGTTCATTTCTTGTATTGCTTTATTTAGTAGTGTAATGATATTTCCTACGCGTCTATTGATAGGTATATACAAATCATAACTTTCTTCTATAGTTGGAACGATAACTTCTACTAATATTTTATTTTTCATCAGTTTCATCCCTTTCTATAACTACTTTCTTAAATGGTGTTACGGCTTCATTTTCTATTGTGAATGCCATATCTGGGAAGTTAGCATTAGCAAGTTCTGGTTCCATTGAACCTACTTTAAATATTACTTGTCTTCCAATTCCTTCTCCTATCCAAATACCATTTTGATTTGATACTGTTGTTCTATATATTGGATCTAATTGGAATTGTTTATAAGATTCATATTCATCTGCGATTATTAGATATATATTATTTGAGTTCTTTATCTTATCAAAGAATAATTGGAATAGAGTAGGTTCTGCTGTTATAGATTCTTTTAATTTTGATATTCCATTAATAAAATATACAATTTGTGTATTTTGATCTTTTGACTTTTCTATTTCTTGAATTAGTGCTTTTATCACTGCTTCAAATTTTTCGATATAACAATCTACTGGTATTTTTGATATATCAAACTTTTTCATTAGGTCTATAGCTCTTATTTTAGTATTAGGTATAGTTTTAATTATTGTGAATAATGAATAGAAGAAAGGTGTTGTTTCATCTATATTGTTATAAACTATTGCATTGACTTTATTTTTAGTAAAGTTATAGCAATGTGTTTCTTTAGAATTAACATCTACTCCTATTGGTACGCTTGCTAGACCTTGTAAGCTTGGTATTATATGTTCTACTGATACAATATTAGGTAGAACAGGTATTCTTTTTGCGTGTGTTTTTAACATTGATTTTAATTTATCATTTGTGTTCTTTATTAATTGTCCTATATTTTCTAATTTATCAATGTAGGCTGTTTGGAATTCGTATTTAATATCTCCAATTCCTGATACTCCACGACCAGTAATTTTTGCAGGTAATACTTTTTTATCACAGTTTAGTACTGATCTATAATCTGAATCGTTTGGCATTTGTAAACATAATTTGTTTTGGAAGTATTCTGCTAATCTTGTTCTGAAACTATTAGCAGCACCTGTTGTTATAGTAAATGTTACACCATATTTTGAACTTTCACGGAATAGTGAAGTTGTTAAATCGGCTAATTTTGCTTGAGACTCGTTAAATGCTTCAAAGTTGTTAATTATAATATGAATTAGTGGTAATCTTTGCTTTGATAATCTTAAATAGTCTACAAAGTTACCATTGTATTCACTAAATAATTCTTTTCTACGATCAATTTCTTTATCTACCATAATTAATAAGTTTATTATCTTTTCTTCATCGTAGATAGTACATACATCTCCTACTTGTGGAGAATTACTAAATGATTTCAATGTTTCAGCACCAAAATCTAAAATATAAATGTTAATATCTTCTGGTGTGTGATTAGTAATAATTGAATAAATCATAGTTTGTAGTAAATTTTCTTTACCACTGTTGGCCATACCATAAATTAAAGTGTTGTTTTCTGTTATATTCATGGTTAATAATCCTTGCATTTGTTCTGATGGATTATCATATTCACCAACTATTGGAATTACTTTATTTGGAGTTATTTGATAGTTATATTTTGTTTTTAGTTCATTTAAGTAGATAAACTCTGGTATTTTATCTAACCATAATTTCTTTGGTTTATAGTTTTCTGATTCTGCAATTCCAACTATGTGTTTTACTATATTTGTTAATTGGTCACCTTTTGCTTCGGTTGTATCTATTTTTACAGGATCTTGTAGTGTTTTTGTTGTATTTCCTACGTTATCAATAATATGTATTGTATCATCTATCTTTTTAATTATTGCATCTGATGGTACATATTTAGCTCCTGCCCAACCAGATTGACCGATATCATAATATTCATCATATCCTACTTCTAAGTAGAATCTTCCAGCTTCTTTAAGACTAGCAGCATCTGGTTTCTTTAAGACTTCCATACTGTCACTTCTGTCTTGTACTTTTAAACATACTCTAAATTTTGTATTTGACCAGATTTGATCGTTAACGACTCCACTTGGCTTTTGAGTTGCAAGTATAAGGTGAACACCTAATGAACGACCTATACGTGCAGTTGAGATAAGTTCGTTCATAAATTCTGGTTGTTGAGATTTTAATTCAGCAAACTCATCACTAACTATAAATAGATGTGAAATTGGTTCTTTTAAGACACCTTCACGATAATAATGTTGATATTTATAAATATCTATTGTACTTTCACCTGTATCATTCTTAGCATCATTAAAGATTTTTTGTCTTCTCTTTAATTCTGAGTTTATTGATACTAGAGTTCTATTCATATCACTTATATCTAAGTTTGTAATAGTTCCAACTACATGTGGTATACGTACACCTGTTTCTCTGTTTTCAAATGCACCGGCTAAACCTCCACCTTTGTAGTCGATTAATACGAATTGTACTTCATCTGGGTGATAATTAACTGCCATAGATAGTAAGAATGTTATTATGAATTCAGATTTACCTGAACCTGTTGAACCAGCAATTAAACCATGTGGTCCATGTTCTTTTTCATGTAAGTCTAATACAAATAAGTCACCATTTGTGTGTACACCGATAGGTGTTTTTAGTGATCTTGTTGGATCATTGGTTTTCCATTTGTTTATAATGTTTAACTGCTCAATTCTGGCTACATTAAACATTTCTAGGAATGTAAGTGATGTAGGTAATTGTGATTCTTCATCAATATATTCTACTGGTATATTAGCTAGTCTATTAACTAATGGTCTCATATCAATATTTGGAATTACTTCAGGTGTAAAGATTGTTTGGTTATTTATATCTTTTTCTATGATACAACTTTCATTTTCATATAATTCAATAAATCCATCACATTCGTTTGGTAATGATTGTAATGAATTATCTAATATTGTAAGTGAGAAACCTAAATTATCTTCAGAATTTAGTATATCCTTTATAATGGCAATATTTTTTATAGCACTATAGTTATTTGTAATTATTAAGTAGTATGGATTTAAACTCTGATAGGCACTTCTCTTATCGACTTTTTTCTTATCTTTATCTTCTTCTGCTGAGTTACCAGTACTTACGCTTTTTTGTCTATTAGTATACTCGGCATCTAAAGATGCTGATATTTTCTTTATTTCTTCCATTGTTGTTCCAAAATAACGTATTGATCTATCGTTACTTAAACAATGTGGAGAATATTTCATGTATGAATATTTTTCAACATCTCTATTATCTAATAGAAATACAATTTTTAAATCTAATGAGCTGTGGTATCCCATTAATTGTAGTAATAAGCCATTTACGTAGTCATCAGAATTTTTTGTATTACAGATTATGGCTGAAATATTTTTGTTTAAGAACGAAAAAGTTACTGGAACATTATTTATATTCTCTGCATTTTTCTTTATTTCAAAAACTTTATTTTCTAGTTCGTTTTCTTCTACGGTAAAATGTTCTTCTGGAGCTTTAACAGTTAGTTTTGATTTAGCAGTACCTATTCCTAATCTTACTGTTAAAAAGTCTTCATCAGTTACTTCTTTTGTCCATATCATTGATTTGTTTCCAGATAGTATTTTAGAACAAATCTCTGGTACGCTTGGATAATTTGATTTTAGTATTTGTATTTCTTTTTCTAATGCTTGATTGATTTCTTGTTCTTTCTTTGATAAATATTCATTATATTTTTCTACTTTTTTAGCTTCTTTCTTTTTGTGCCTTTTCTTTTGATAACTTTGAGCTATTCTTGGTATTAATAATGTTCCAATTATCATGGAAACACACATTACGATTTGTGGTATTGAATCAACTACTGTTCTGGTACCACTTGTTATACCAGTTACTGTTGAATAAACTGTAATAAAAGTAGAAGATAACATTGTAATAGAAGTTCCAATAGTTAATAAAAATGGTAGTTCTTCCATTTCATTTGTTTTTGGTGGACTATCTATTGTAATATCTTCATCAATAATATTTTGCTTTAATCTTGGAGTGTGGAAGAAGTAGTCTTCTTCTGTATATAATTCTCTTGCTAGATCTTCTTCTGAAACTGGTTCTATTTGTGTATTATCATATATTTGTTCATCTATATATTGGATTAGGCATGCACTATTAAATGCAACTTGACCTTGTGGATTATTTACTTGTATAAAGTCTCCCATCCATATGATTTTTAATCCGTATAAGAAGATTACATCTCCAACTTTTAGTTTTTTAGTTTTTATTCTTATGTCATTCATATAAGCAAATAATGTATCAGATTCGGCTGCTTGAATGTACCATTTATCTTGTTGTTTAGTTATTTGGATATGTGTTTGCATAACTAATTTATTATTATACTGTATAGCATTATTTGCGGATGAACCAATTGTAATAGTACTTTGATTTAATCTATATCGTTTATAACTGTTTTCTACACTAGGCATGCAATATAATATAAGAATGTCGTTACGATCTTTAATACGAAGTTGATAGAAGTTGTACTCTTGTAATTCTACTGTTCCATCTACGCTAGAGGTTACGACATCGACACTACCATTACTTTTAATGATCCATTTATCTCCTTGTGCTTCTACATTAACGGATCTTCTTATTTTTGAATCTACTGGTAAATAGTCTATTACATAAGCTCCAGATACTTTTTTAGGCAAGTTGAATTTGGTAATTTTGTCGCGGTCTAGTATATAAATTCTCATATCGAACAACTCCTTATTATCTAGTATTAAGTATATCATATAATACCTTTGAATTTAAATGTTTTCTTGCATATATTTTCTTATTATGTTATTATATAAATGTTATTAAACGGAGGTGTTCGATGGAAACCGCATTATTGATAATTTCAATTCTATTAATTATCATTGTTCTTTTACAAAGTGGTAAGGCAGAGAGTGCTGCTCAAATCCTTTCAGGAGGACAAAGTGATTTATTTTCTAAGCGTAAAGAACGTGGTTCTGAATTATTTATTAGTAGATTAACATTTGTGTTAGGAATGGCATTTTTTGTTATCTGCTTAGTAGCAATGTTTATTTAATTAGAACCTCGGTTCTTTTTTTTTGCTTGAAGTACTAGTTATATCAAGGAAAATAAAGTATAATAGGTATTATAGGAAGTGTGACTTATGAAAGACAATGTAATTAATATTTTAAAAAATAGCGATAAAGCTTTATCTGTATTTGAAATTGAAGATGTTTTAGGAATTAAAGATGCAGAACTTACAAAGGAACTTATTCAAGTATTACATGAATTAGAAGAAGAGGTTATTGTATATCATACTAATAAAGATAAATATATGATGCTTGAAAATAGTCATTTAAGAAAAGGCGTAATGCGTGTTAATAAAAAGGGATTTGGATTTGTAGAAGTAGATAATATGGATGATGACATTTATATTCCTGTTGATGATATGAATGGTGCTATTCATGATGATATTGTCTTAGTAGAAATTACTTCTAAAATGACTTTGGACCGATTAGAGGGACGCGTATTAAAGATTATTAAGAGACAAGTAGAACGCTATATAGGTGAAATTAACTTTGATAAAAAGGATAGAGGTCATATAACGTTAGATGGTAATAAGATTAAATTAGATATAGAAATACCTAGAGAAGCATCTATGAATGCAGTAGATGGTCATAAGGTAGTAGTTGAACTTGTTAAGAAATTAAATAATGATCTTAAATATGAAGGTAAAGTAGTAGAAATTATTGGTCATAAGAATGATCCTGGTGTTGATATTATGTCTATTATTTGTAAGTATAATATTAATACTGAGTTTCCAGAAGAAGTTAAGCAAGAAGTTGCTGAATTACCTATGGAAGTTAGACCTATTGATCTTCGTGGTAGAAGAGATTTAAGAGATGTAGAAATTTTTACTATTGATGGAGATGATACTAAAGATATCGATGATGCAATTAGTATTCAAAGATTACCAAATGGTCATTATCAATTAGGAGTACATATTGCTGATGTTAGTTATTATGTTAAAGAGGATTCACCTTTAGATAAAGAAGCGATGGAACGTGGTACTTCAGTATATTTAGTAGATCGTGTTATCCCAATGATTCCTCATGAATTATCTAATGGTATTTGTTCATTAAATCCTGGTGTAGATCGTTTAGCTGTATCTTGTGTTATGGAATTCGATGATATGGGTAAACAAGTAGATTATGAAATATTCCCAAGTGTTATAAAGTCACGTATTCAAATGACTTATAAAAACGTAAATTCTATTCTAGAAGATAATAAAGTTCCTGAAGGATATGGTCCTTATGTACGTAGTTTAAGACAAATGCATGAACTTGCTAAGATTTTACAAAAAATGATTACTAGAAGAGGTTATATTAACTTTGAAATACAAGAACCAAAGATTATTGTTGATGAGAAGTGTAAACCTTTAGAAGTATTAGTAAGAGATACTGGTGAAGGGCAAAGATTAATCGAGTCATTTATGATTGCAGCTAATGAATGTGTTGCAACTCATGTATATTTCATGAATCTTCCTTTCATTTATCGTATCCATGAGAATCCAAAAGAAGAGAAAATTCGTAGTTTCTTAGGATTTATTAGTAGTTTAGGTTATAAAGTAACTGGAGATGTCAGTGATTTTAGACCTACTACAATGCAAAGAATATTGAAACAATTAGAAGATAAGCCTGAATATAAGATTTTAGCTAGTCTTTTACTTAGAAGTATGCAAAAGGCTGTATATAGCCCTGAAAATATGGGACACTATGGTTTAGCAAGTAGTTGCTATACACACTTCACTTCACCAATTCGTCGTTATCCTGATACAACAGTTCATCGTTTATTACATACTTATCTATTTGATGGTAAGATTGATATGAGAACTATTCGTCATTGGGAAGAAAAGTTAGTCTTTATTGCTGAACAATCATCTGCTAGAGAAAGAGCTTCAGTGGATTGCGAACGAGAAGTAGATGATATGAAGATGGCTGAATATATGGAAGATCATATTGGAGAAGAATTTGAAGGTATGATTTCATCTGTAACTAGTTTCGGAATGTTTGTAGAACTTGATAATCTTATTGAGGGATTGGTACCTATACGTGATATGAAAGATTTCTTCCACTTTGATGAAGATCATATGACTCTTACTGGTGAGAGAAGTGGTTTAGTATATAAAATCGGAGATCGTGTTGTTGTTAAAGTAGTTAGAGCATCTAAAGAGGAGAAGACAATCGACTTCGAAGTATTAAGAAAGGTGCAGTAATTTATGAGTAGTACACGTAAAAAAAGAAAACTTAAAAAGGCTGGTAAGTTTCTTCTTCTAATAATTTTACTTATTTTAGTTGGTGTAGGTGGATATTTCTGTTATATAAATAGAAATGAATGGTTTACGCAACCTAAGAAAGAAGAAAAGAAGGAAAAAAAGAAGAAAGAAATAGTTAAGACTGATAAAGATTTTGAAGCTAAGATGATTATGGTTGGTGATGCTTTGATTCACTGGGGTGTTTATAATGATGCAAAGACTCCAGATGGAGGATATGATTTTAAACCTCAAATAGCTGATTTCAAACAAATTTCATCTAAATATGATATTGCTTATTATAATCAAGAAACAGTTCTTGGTGGTAAGGAATTAGGCGTTTCAAGCTATCCATTATTTAATTCTCCTTATGAAGTAGGAGATGCCTTTATTGATGCAGGATTTAATATGGTTTCTTTAGCAACTAACCATACTATGGATAAAGGAGAACAAGGAGTGTTGAATTCAGTTAATTATTGGAAACAACATCCAGAAGTTGCTGTATCTGGTCAATGGAGTAGCGAGGTAGAAAGAACTGAATCAGTAAAGAAAATATATGAAAAAAATGGTATTACATATGCATTTATCTCTTATACAATTTGGAATAATGGATTAAATACTCCATGGGGAAAAGATTATTTAAGTAATGAATATACACCAGAAAAAGCAAAAGCAGATATTGAGTCAGTACGTGATAAAGTAGATTTTGTTATCGTTGCTATGCACTGGGGTACTGAATACTCATTTAGAGTAGATTATAAGCAAGAAGAAATTGCTAATTATTTATCATCTCTTGGAGTTGACTTAATTGTTGGAGCGCATCCACATGTTATTCAAACTGTTGGTTATATCAATGATGGTAAGACATTTGTTGTTTATTCATTAGGTAACTTTATTAGTGACCAAAATGATGTAGATAACTTTACTGGACTTGCAATGGAAGTTACTTTAAAGAAACATGTTGATAAAGAAGATAATGTTACATGCAGTGTAGTTGACCCTAAGGCTCAATTAGTGTATACTACTACGCGTAATATTGGTTATAATACCAACTTTAGAATTATTACTTATCCTAAGTTAACTAATGATCAATTACGTAATCGTGATGGTTATTATGAACATTATAAAGCAATTGTTAATGAGAGATATCCTAACTTAACTTGGGGGTTATCAGGGGAGGCATAAAATATGGAAATACTAAATCGTAAGGCACGTCATGATTATTTCGTAGATGAAGCGATTGAGGCTGGAATAGTACTTACAGGTACTGAAATTAAGTCTATTCGTAATGGTGATTGTAATATCAAAGATTGTTATGGAATCATTAAAAATCACGAAGTATTCCTATTAAATATGTATGTTGGTCAATATAAAGAAGGAAATATCTTTAATCATGAAGAAAGTCGTGATCGTAAGTTATTACTTCATAAGAAAGAAATCTCTAAATTAGAAAAGTATATTGAACAAAAAGGTTATACCTTAATCCCATTAAAGTTATATTTTAAAGAGAGTCGTTTAAAAGTAGAATTAGGTGTTTGTCATGGTAAAAAAGATTATGATAAACGTGAATCTATTAAAGAACGTGATATAAAAAGAGAAGTAGCTAAGAACTTAAAGAAGTATTAATACTTCTTTTTTTGTGTTCCTAAAACAAAAAAGACTATTTAAAATAGTCTTTTTCAAATTCTTTATATAGTTTTTCACATTTTTCTTTATCCATATCAATTTTGTCTTTATATGGATAATCGATGTTTAATTTTTCGTATTTTTCTTTAGCCATAGAATGATATGGTAAGAAGTCTACTCTTTTAACATTCTTTATCTTTTCTTTAATATATTTTGATAAGTCTTTTATATATTCTTTGTTGTCATTAACTCCTGGTACTATAACTTGTCTTATCCATACTTCGATATTAGTTTTATTTAATTCTTCTACGAATTGTTCAAATCTTTCTAGATTATCTGTATTAGTTATATCTAGATAGCCTTCTTTTGTAATGTGTTTTGTGTCTAATAATACTAGATCTATGTATTTGAATAACTCTTTATAATCTCCTAATCCGATACCAGCTGTATCTAGCGCGATATGAATATCTTCTTGTTTAAGCTTTTTTGCTGTTTCTAGTAGGAAATCATATTGAAGTAGGGGTTCTCCTCCAGAAAATGTTACACCGCCGTTATTTCTCTTAAAATAGGGTTTATTTCTTATGGCTTTTTTTACTATTTCATCTGAAGTGTAATTTAAGGCTTGCATTTTCCATGTTTCTGGATTGTGACAATACTTACATCTTAAGTTACATCCGTTTAGAAAGACTACGGTACGAATACCAGGTCCATCTACTAATCCGAATGTTTCTATTGAACTAATTGATCCTTGCATTAAATCTTTTCGTGGAATGTTCTAGAGATTACTTCTTTTTGTTGTTCTTTAGTTAATCTGTTGAATCTTACTGAGTATCCTGATACACGAATTGTTAATAATGGATATTTATCAGGATTATTCATGGCATCTATTAATGTTTCTCTATTTAGTACATTAACATTTAAGTGATGTGCTCCTTGAACGAAGTATCCATCTAGTAATGATACTAAATTATCCATTTGTTCTTCTTTTGATTTTCCTAATGTATTAGGAACGATTGAGAATGTGTTTGAAATACCATCTCTACAGCAGTTTTCCCAATCTAGTTTAGCAACTGAGTTAAGTGAAGCAATAGCTCCTGATGCATCTCTTCCATGCATTGGGTTAGCACCTGGAGCAAATGGTTCTCCTGCTTTTCTTCCATCTGGTGTTGAACCTGTTTTCTTTCCATATACTACGTTTGATGTAATTGTTAAAACTGAAAGAGTAGGTTTAGCACCTCTATAACATGGATGTGAAGCTAATTCTTTGTAGATTTTTTCTAGGATGTCTTTTGCAATGTTGTCTACACGATCATCATCATTTCCATATTTAGGATAATCTCCTTCAATTTCGAAGTCTACAGCAATACCATCTTCATTACGAATTGGTTTTACTTTTGCATATTTAATTGCAGATAGTGAATCTGCTGCAACTGATAGTCCAGCAACACCATATGCCATTAATCTATTTACTTTTGTATCATGTAATGCCATTTGAACTGCTTCATAAGCGTATTTATCATGCATATAATGTATTATGTTCATTGCATCACTATAGATACGAGCTACTTTTTCTAGCATTTTCCAATAAGCTTTTTTAACTTTTTCATAATCTAATACTTCGTCATCCATTTTTTCAAATCCTGGAATAACTAATTGATTTTTAACTTCATCAATTCCACCGTTGATTGAATATAATAATGATTTAGCTAAGTTACAACGAGCTCCAAAGAATTGCATATCTTTACCAACTCTCATTGAAGATACACAGCATGCAATGGCATAGTCATCTTTCATTGTTGGTCTCATTACATCATCATTTTCATATTGAACTGCATCTGTTTCAATACTCATTTTTGCACAATATTTTTTCCAGTTTTCTGGTAAGTTTTGTGCCCAAAGTACTGTCATGTTTGGTTCTGGTGCTGGATCTAAGTTAGTTAATGTATGTAAGATACGGTATGAAGTCTTTGTAACCATACTCTTACCTCTAGTAGTTAATCCTCCTAGAGAACAAGTTACCCAAGTTGGGTCTCCTGAGAATAATTCATCATATTCTGGGGTTCTTAGGTGTCTTATTAAACGTAATTTAATTACGAATTGATCAATAATTTCTTGTGCTGTTTCTTCTGTTAGACGACCTTCGGCTAAGTCTCTTTCAAAATAACAGTCAAAGAATGCATCTACACGTCCAATACTTTCAGCAGCTCCATTGTTTTCTTTTACTGCAGCTAAGTATCCGAAGTATGTCCATTGTACTGCTTCTTTTGCATTTCTTGCTGGTCTTGAAATATCAAATCCATATCCTAGAGCCATTTTCTTTAGTTCAATTAGTGCTCTATATTGTTCTGATAGTTCTTCTCTTAATTGGATAATCTTTTCATCCATATGACGGATTTTCATATTATCCCATTCATTTTTCTTTTCTTCCATTAATCGGTCTACACCATAAAGAGCGATTCTTCTATAGTCACCGATAATTCTTCCTCTTCCATATGCATCAGGCAATCCTGTTAGCAATCCTACATGTCTTGCTGTACGAATTTCTGTTGTGTATGCATCAAAAACCCCTTGATTATGTGTTTTCCGATAATCGTTGAAGTGTTTATCTACTTCTGGGTTTAGATGATATCCATATGCATCCAATTCTTGGTATACCATTCTCATTCCACCATATGGATTTACGATTCTCTTTAATGGTTTATCAGTTTGTAATCCAAAGATAACTTCATTATGATCATCGATATATCCTGGTTCGAAATTGTTAATACCTGAAATATGATCTACATCAATATCTAGAACATGTTTCTTCAATTCTTCCTTTAATAATTTTTCACATTTTTTCCAGACTGTTTTAGTTTTGTCTGTTGGCTTTGCCAAGAATTCGTCAGTACCATCGTAGGCATGGTAGTTATTTTTAATGAAATCACTGACGTTGATTTCTTTTGTCCATTTTCCGGACTTGAAATTTTTCCATTCTTCCATGTTTTTTACACTCCTTCCATGTGACATTTTAACACATAAAAAAATAAATTGTAGTCTTGAGTTTAATTTTTATTTTTAGTATAATTAGTTATTGATTTTTAGAGGTGATTCTAATGTCTTTATTTCCAAACAAATATTTAAATTATAATGCTTCTAAGATAGAGGATTTTTGTACGATTCCAGTTGTAGGAACTAACTTTGTTCCACAAGGTGTTTGTCAATTTCATGACAAGATTGCATTAACTTGCTACGATAGTAATAAGATAGAGAATACAATTTTAATTGTTTGTTCTAAAACATCATATAAGATTTTGTCTTTAGATGATCGTATGCATGGTGGTAGTGTTTGTTATCATGAAGAATCTGATAGTTTATATGTTACTGGGAGAGGTATTGGAGTAAAATCTTTTATCCACAGATATTGTGGAAAGAATATTTTGGATGCTGAAGATCATTCTATGATTACAGCAACTAATATTTATTGTGTAGATGAGTCAAATGATTTATATTCATCAAGTGCAAAGCATAGTTCTCCAGGATTTATGACTTGTTATAAGAATTATTTATTTGTTGGTAATTTTAGCGATTATGCTCATGCGCATAAGAATAATGGTATTTTAAAGAAATATCGTATAGCTAAAGATGGTAGTATTACTTCAAAATCTGAGATTATTTATAATCCTTATAGTAATACACAAGGGTTATGCATATATGAAAAGGATAATAAAGAATACTATGTATTTAGTCGTTCTTTTGGTAGAAAGCGTAATTCTATATTAAATATTGCTACTTATGATAATCATCATTTTGAAAATATTGCGACTAATGTATTACCTTGTATGTCTGAACAAGTAAGTCAATATAATAATGATATAGTTATAATATTTGAATCTTGTGCAGATTGTTATTCTAAGAAATGTATTGGAATTAGAAGTGAAGTAGCTATTCTTTCTTTCGATGAGTTATTAAAAGGACAAGATTCCTTTAAGATTTTCTGTAAGGGAGATAAGTTATTTATTGACAACAAGAAGATTAAAATGAGCTTCTAAACTGGACTTTTTCTTTATTTTATGGTATATTTACATACACATGGGGTTGTTCCGGTTTCGACGGGAATATGGGAGCATAGATCGCAGGTCGGATGTTTCACGTTACGAGCACAAAAAAATAAACGCAAATAAAATTAAAGAAGTATTCGCTAACATGTTTGGTGGAAACCAAGCTGTTGCTTTTGCCTAATTTAATATAGGGAATACACTTCATTTTATCTTTCCCTAAGGGATAATCTGAGGTTCATTTTTATAGGGTATATCTATTATTTGTCTAGATAATAGAAAGAATTCTTAGACTGGTATATCTCTTTGGTCGTCAATTACTTGAGCGGTATACGAGAATAATTAGTTGACTAAGCCTGTAGAAGTTTATGTAGCTCGATTTTCGGACAGGAGTTCGATTCTCCTCAACTCCACCATGAGGAATATTACGAACCATTTGGTTCGTTTTTTTTATGCTATAATATAGAAAAATAACAACTCAACCATTGGTATGTGTAATTTATAAGTGATTTGGCGTATAGTTAAGTCATGAAAGGAGATAAAGTTCATGGATTTAATTAAGATTGGAAAATTTATTGCTGATTGTAGAAAAGAAAAGAATATTACTCAAGAGCAATTAGCTGAGAAATTATATATTACAGATAGAGCAGTATCTAAATGGGAAAGAGGATTATCTTTACCTGATGCGGATAAAATGCTTGATTTATGTAATATATTAGGTATAAATGTCAATGAACTTTTAAATGGTGAGAAGATTGATATGAAAGATTATGAAAAGAAAAATGAAGAATTATTAATTGAACTAGCTAAACAAGATGAATTAAAGAATAAGAAATTAATGACTTGTATGTGGACATTACTTATTACTAGTGCATTATTTTATTCAGGAATATTATTTATATCTACTTCCTTATTAGAAGAGGGATTCCTTTTAGGAACAATTATTTCTGTATCTACAGTTTTATTTGTTATAGCTGCATTTATTGCCTTAAAGTTTGAATTAGATGCTGGATACTATGAATGTAAGAAATGTCATCATAGATTTGTACCTACTTATCTACAAGTTTTAATGGCTCCTCATATGAGTACTACCAGACATTTAAAATGCCCTAAGTGTGGAAAAAAAAGTTGGGCAAAGAAAGTTATGTCTAAGGGTGATGAAAATGAAGAATAATGAATTAACTAAGGAAGAAAAAGATAGATTATTATTAAATAGTGAAAATGTTATAGGTTTTGCATCTGCTTGTGCATTTGCCGAATCTATTATTGGTGCTACTTCAATGGATATTAGTGATCCTATTAGAGCAATTATAATTGGTTCAAGTACAGTTATGTTTACTTTATGTGCTGGTTATTGTGTTAAGATTGAAAAAGAAGCTGGATATTATAAATGTAGTAAATGTGGTTATGAACAAGTACCTGAAAAGTATATTGATGTATTATTTGCTCCACATATGGGTAGAACTCGTTATTTGAAGTGTCCTGAATGTGGTGAAAAGAGCTGGCAAAAGAAAGTTCTTACTAAAACAAGAAAAGATATCAAATGATATCTTTTTCTTTAGCAATGATTATTACCATTATTGTTATTAAATAGGAAGAATAATATAAATATAATAACTATTATCCAAAGCCAATAACCATTATTGTTATTGTTATAGTAAGGTTGATATCCGTACATAGTATCTCTCCTTTCGTTGTATTATATGGAGAAATTAAATATATGCCATTACATATAATCTAGTATGGAAGATCTTTCTAGTAAACTTAAACAATTAGATATAGAAGACTTTATATGGATTGTATATATCGGTATTATTATACTTAGTTTGTATTCAAATGTATTGGAACGAAATTATTACTTAAATAAAGATAATTATTGTAAGAATAGATATTTAAAAATAACACAGATTATATTTTCTATACTAATAGTTGTTTATTTATATTTTTTAAAGGATTCTATTGATTCAATACGGAATTTAAAGAATACTGATTCAGATAAAAAGAAGAAATTAGTTTTATTATCATTTATTGCTTCTTTATTAATTGCGATTAGTGGTTTTATATATCTTTATATATCTTTTGTGAATGATGATTTAAGCGTTGAAATTGCTTTTAATTAGTATAATTTTCTCCTCTTAGGGGTATCCTATTTTTGACAAAGAAAAGTGTTTGTGCTACGATAGTAAGGTGTCTTTGGAGGAAAGAATATGAAAAACAATGGTGAATCGGTTAAGCCGATGTTATTAATGTTCGATTTAGGAATATTAATGATGGGCATAATTGGTTATGGAATTTTTTGTAACTTTATTTATTCAAAAATGGATATAAAGGTGGACAAAGATAAGGTTATTGAATATGGAGAAGAAAAGTATAACCTTAAGGATTTTATCTTAGATAGTAATGGAGATATTATTGAGATAGGTGATATTGATACTAGTAAAGTA
Source organism: uncultured Bacillota bacterium (assembly GCA_946407495.1). Lineage (GTDB taxonomy): Bacteria > Bacillota_I > Bacilli_A > RF39 > UBA660 > RUG14891. Next base: position 25,849 of record CAMJOB010000005.1, read on the forward strand.
GGAAAACAAGATGTTACTGTTACTTTAAGTAAGTACAATTTATCTAAGGATGTAACATTCTCAGTAAATGTAGTTGATAAGGTTGCTCCTGTAATTGAGTTAAAGAATAATGATATTACAATTAAAGAAGGAGAAGCTTTAGATCTATTAGATAATATTGCATCTGTTAAGGATGCTGTAGATGGTGATCTTTCTTATAGTGATAATGAGAACACCAATACATATACAATTAATGGTTCATTTGATAGTAATAGTGCTGGTACTTATACATTAGAAGTTAAAGCAGTAGATAAATCAAATAACGTTAGTGTTACTTCTTTCAATGTTAAAGTTGAAGAAAAACCTAAGCCAGTATATCGTGAACAAGTTTATGCTCCTGCTGGAGCTAATGGTAGTGCTAGTGGTATAGTAAGTACTGCTTATTCATTATTAGGTAGTCCATATGTAGGTGGAGGTAATAGTCCAGCTGGATTCGACTGTAGTGGATTTGTTCAATATGTATATGGTTTAAATGGTAAATATATAAGCCGTAGTACTTCTACACAAGTTTATGATGGTGTTGGAGTAAATAGAAATGATGCACAACCTGGAGATATAATTCTATGGGGTTATCCTGGAGGTTATGTAACACATTCATCTTTATATGTAGGAAATGATATGATGATTCATGCTGCTAATCCATCTACTGGAGTAATCTTAAGTAGTGTTTCTGGATGGGAACGTGGTTCTGATGTTTCAGTTCTATATGTAAGAAGAGTTGTAGGCTAATTAATGTATAAATATTTAAATCCTGTTAAAACTATTGATAGGAGGTAAATATGGAAACATTGCAAAAAAGCTTATTAGTATTAACAATTGTAGGTGCTATAAACTGGGGATTAGTTGGTTTATTAGACCTAAACTTAGTTACTTCGTTATTTGGAAGTTCTATGTTAACTAGGATGATTTATACAGTTATAGCTGTTGCAGGTATTGTTAATATAGGTATTTTATTTAATAATATAGAAAGGATAGATTAATTCTATTCTTTTTTTATTATCTTTTGTTATAATGAATATGAGGGTGGGGGATTATAATGAATGATAAGTTAATTGCTATATTAAAAAAAGAAAAGAAGGCAATTTCATTAGAACAACTGGTTGAAAAGGCAAAATTAGGATCTTTAGAGGAAGAGAAGGAGTTTCTAGAAGCCTTGAATAAAGGATTAAAGGATTACTCTATTATTAAGACCTCTAAGGATCGTTTTATTTTACTTGAAAAAACATCTTTTAGAAAAGGCAGATATTTTGCTGGTAGAAATGGTGATGGTAAAGTTTCAGTAATTTATTCTTATGAAAGAGATGGACAAACTATTTCTAAGAATAATATTTATGAAGTAGATAGTAATCATGCAGGTAATGCTGTTGATGGAGATATAGTTTTAGTTAATTTATATTCAGAACATCGTAATAGTCCTCTTAAAGGTAGTGTTCAAGCTATTATTAATAGACGATTAGATAATATTGTTGGAGAAGTTTTTCGTAATGGTACTAAGTATTATGTTAAACCTCTTGATAGACGTAAAAATATAATTATTAAATTAGATGATTACGCAGTAGAGGGTTCTAAAGTAGCTGTATCTATTGGTGAACAAATTGGCGATAGAGAATATAATGGTGTAGTTACTAGGACTTTTAATCATATTTATGATCCTAAAGAAGATTTATTATTAGAAGCTTTTAAATGTGGAGTAGAGTGTGAGTTTTCTAAAGAGACTCTTGAAGAAGCAAAAAAAGTACCTACTGAAGTATTAGATGCGGATAGAATAGGTAGAGTTGATTTAACTGATTGGGAAATATTTACTATAGATAGTAAAGATACTAAAGATATAGATGATGCTTTAAGTTGTAAGAAATTAGATAATGGTAATTATTTAATTGGAGTACATATAGCAGATGTAAGTCATTATGTTCCCTTAAATTCTGCAATGGAAGCTGATGCATATAAGAGAGGTACTAGTGTTTATCTTCCGGGACTTGTATTTCCTATGTTGCCTAAAGAGTTATCTAATGGTATTTGTTCATTAAATCCTGATGTAGATAGACTTGCTTTATCTTGTATTATGGAGGTTACTCCTAATGGGAAAGTAGTGCATCATGATGTGGTTAAGAGTGTTATTCACTCTAGACTTAAGATGACTTATGATCAAGTTAATAATGTAATACATGATAGAGAATATGATTCTGCTTATAAGCCTTATGTATCTACATTAAAAGAATTGAATATTTTAGCTAATAGATTAGAGAAGAAACGTATTAAAGATGGAGCATTATCATTTGATAAACCAGAAATATCACTATCATATGACGAGTTCGGTCATGTTACTGGTGTTTCTTCTAGAGTACGTGATCAGGCTGAAAAGCTAATAGAAGAGTATATGTTACTAGCTAATGAGACTATTGATAAGCATTTAGTGTCATTAAATATACCTTGTCTACATCGTATTCATGATTATCCTAATGAAGAGCGTATGGAAGAATTCTTTAAATTGTTACATGCTTTAGGTAATGATTATCAAAAATCAGATTATGTAACTTGTAGTACTAATCCACATGCGTTACAAGAATTAGAGAAGTTTATTAGAAATAGTGGCAGTTTATCTAATGTTTTATCCACTAATCTAATAAGATGTATGTCTAGAGCTAAATATAGTCCTAATAATATTGGGCATTTTGGTTTAGCTAAAGATTATTATTGTCATTTTACTTCTCCAATACGTAGATATCCTGATCTTACTATTCATCGTTTATTAAAGAGTAGTATTGATAATACGGATTGTAGGAGCGTAATTGCTAATTTGGAAGAGATAGGTATGCAAAGTTCTAAGATGGAACGTATAGCTGCAGAGGCTGAAGATAAGGCACTTAGAATGAGATTGGCTGAATATTATTCATCTTTTATTGGTAAAGAGTTTCAAGGTGTAATTACTGGACTTAATGATAAGGGTATGGATATTCAATTAGATAATTATGTTGAAGGAAGAATTAAAATTAAAGATATGCCAGGACGATATATTCAACATGGAGACTATTCATTAGTATCTCTTTCTGGTAAAGAAGATTATCATGTTGGGGATCGTTTAAATATGCGTTTAGTACGTTCAGATAAGCAAGATAAATCTATTGATTTTCAACCTCTTCAAAAGATTCATTCTATTTCTAAAAAAGATACTAAGGTCTTAAAAAAGTCTAGAGTATAGGTTGATAATTTTCTTTTAAAATGTTATCATATATTATGAGAATAGGGGTGTATTGGATATATGTTTATATCCTATATTTATTATTATCTGTTCCTCAACCAACTTAAGAAAAATAGTACATTAAAAAATAGGGAGATGATGTAATGTCTGTTACGATGAGTGATGTTTTATCGATAATTAAAGAATTAGTAGATATATCTTTAGTTTGGTTTATCTTTTACTATATATTAAAAAATATTAAGAATAATTTGAAGTTATCATTATTATTTAAGGGTGTAGCTTTAATCATTATTCTTAAAGTATTAAGTGATTGGATTGGATTTGTTACTGTTGGATTATTACTTGAATATATAATTCAATGGGGACCAATTGCTTTAATAGTAATATTCCAACCAGAGATTCGTACTATTCTTGAACAATTAGGTAGAAGCCAATTGTTAGGAAGACATAAAGTACTTACAGTTGATGAACGTGAACGTATGGTTTACGAAATGGTTAATGCGATTGATTATTTAAGAAAAGAAAGAATTGGTGCATTAATAGTTATTGAACGTGATATGAGCTTAGCAAATTACATTGATAAAGCTAAAAAGTTATATGCTGATTTATCAAGTGATTTATTAATAGCAATCTTCTATGAAGGTAACCCATTACATGATGGTGGAGTTATTATTCAAGGAGATAGAATTACTTGTGCAGGAGCTGTATTCCCAACAAGTAATAGTACTAAGTTAAATAGACGTCTTGGTACAAGACATAGAGCTGCTTTAGGTTTAGCAGAGGAAACTGATGCAATTTGTATTGTAGTTTCAGAAGAAACTGGAAGAGTATCTATAGCAATGAAGGGTGATATGCTATATAACTTAACATTAGATGATGTAAGAATGATGTTAATAGATGAGTTAAAACCAAAGCAAGATAATGACGATGAGAATTTAATAGATGAGGAAGAGATATATGAAGACAATAAGTAAGATAGTTTTAGCAATTATTAAACCCTTCGCAACTATTATTGATAAAATTCTCGTCACACCAATAACTCGTTTTATTATAAAAATTATTGAATTCTTTAATGATCATGCTAAAGCATTAGATAAGATTGCTTCTAAGAAATCAACTTTACTAATTATAAGCTTGATATTAGCTTTCTTTACTTATGTAGTAGTTGATAAAGAATCAAATATTATGATCGATCAATATGCTGAAATTTTATACGATCGACCAGTAACAGCTGTATTTAATGAAGAATTATATGTAGTTGAAGGTTTACCTGAGACAGTTGATATTACATTAGTTGGACAAAAGAGACATATCTTCTTAGCTAAACAAAGTCCATCTCAATCAGTATCAGTTGATTTAACTGGATTAAAACCTGGTAACCATAGAGTTCGTTTAAAATATACACAAACATTAAGATCATTAGATTATAAGTTAGATCCTTCTAATGTAACAGTTACTATCTATGAAAAAGAAAGTAAGAATAAGACTTTAACTTATGATGTATTACATCAAGATAATTTAGATTCTAAATTATATATTAGTAATATTGAATTAGATCGTACTACTGCTATTATTAAGGGAGCTAAATATAAACTAGAAAAAGTAGCTACTGTTAAAGCTTTAGTTGATGTGGATAGTATTCCTAAACAACAAGCTGGAGAGATTACTTTAAAAGATGTTCCATTAGTTGCTTATGATGCTGATGGAAAGACTGTAGATGTTGAAATAGTTCCATCTACTGTAACTGCTAAATTAACTATTACTTCACCAAGCAAGACTGTTCCAATTAAGGTTGTACCAAAAGGAACTATCGCATTTGGTAAGGCAATTAAATCTATGACTACAAATGTTACTACTGTAACTATTTATGGTAAACAAGAAGTAGTTGATTCAATTGAACAAATTGAAGTACCTGTTGATGTTGATAAGTTAGATAAAGATAAAGATTATAAAGTAACTATTAAGAAACCTGCTGGTATTACTGATTTAAGTTCTAAGACAGTAACAGTTAATGTTAAGTTAGATTCTTCTATTAGTAAAGAATTTGCTAATATATCAATCTTAACTGATGGATTAGATCCTAAATATAAAGTACAAGCATTATCTGAAGCAGACCGTGCTGTAACAGTTGTTGTTAAGGGTAGTGAAGAAATTGTTAACTCTGTAGATGCTTCTTCTATCCATCCATATATTGATTTATCTAAGTATGGTGTAGGAGAACATGAAGTAGAAGTTAAAGTTACTGGAGATGACTTGAAGTTAACTTATACATCTAAGACAAAGAAAGTAAAAGTACGTATTACAGAAAAATAGGCTTAGGCCTATTTTTTTTGAATAAATAATTATTTGTTTCATACATTGTATTAGATAGGATGGATGAAATATGAAGAAATTATTAATTCTAGTAATGTGTTGTTTATTATTATGTGGTTGTTCTAAAATGAATAAAAGTGATTTGATTCGTAAGTTTGCTAAGAAAGTAAAGAATTCTGATTCATATTTATTAAGTGGCGATTTAGAGTTGCGTAATCAAGATGATATTTATAAATATAAAGTAGAAGTATGTTATGAGAAGAATTCTAAATATAAAGTAAGTCTTACTAATGAGGGTAATTCTTCTACACAGATTATTCTTAAGAATGAAGATGGAGTATATATTCTTACACCATCATTAAATCGTAGTTTTAAGTTTCAAAGTGATTGGCCTTATAATAATTCTCAAATATATCTATTAGAGGCTTTAGTACGTGATTTAAAGAAAGATAAAGTTACTATGAAGAATAGTGATGATAGTATTGTTTTTAATACTCCTGTGGATTATCCAAATAATAAGAATTTAGTTTCTCAAAAAATATATTTTAATAAGTCTGGTGATTTAAAGAAAGTAATTGTATATGATATAGAAGATATTCCTTCTATGGAGTTTACTATTAATAAGATAGACTATTCTCCTTCTTTTTCTAAAGACCATTTTACTTTAGATAAAATAATGGGTTCACAGGATAAAGAAGAAGTAAAGGAAACATTAGAGTTAGAAGATACTATATATCCTTTAATATTACCTGATAATACTAAATTAGCTAATGAAGAGAAAATAAAGAAGGATCATGGTGAGAGAATACTTATGACTTTTGAGGGAGATAGTCCATTCTTCTTAGTTGAGGAAACTGCTAGTGCAAGTGATGAATTTACTATTATACCGACTAATGGAGAACCTTATAGATTAATGGATACGTTAGGTATAATGACTGATAATTCTCTTTCTTGGGTAAGTAATGGAATAGAGTATTATTTAGTGAGTGATGTTTTATCTAGTGAAGAGATGGTTAATATTGCGGAGTCTATCTATGCTTTACCTACAATGAAATAAGTCTTTACCTTAAAAATTCGTTATGATATAATGTTTTCAGGGTGGTAGAGATGGCAAAAATAAAATTAGTTAAAGAAGAAAAAAAAGAGGAAGTAAAAACAACTAAGGGTAAAAAAGAAGTAAAGAATAAGAAACCTAAGACTAAGATTAGTTTAGTAGATAAATACAAATATGGTGTACCTGATGGAGTAAAGAATGCAATTTGGGTAGTAGCTATTGTATTAATAGTATTTCTTATATTTTATTTAATTACTGTATTTAGATTAGGTGGATTCAAGAGTGATAAAACTAAGACTAATACAGCTATTCAATATCAAGAAATCTTAGCTGGTACTGCATTTAATCGTAGTGAAGCTGATTATATGGTTTTATTCTATGATATTAGTGATAGTGAAAATGAAGATACTCAATCTATTACTAGTTCAATAAGTGGATATAGTTCTGAAACTACTAATGTTGCATTATATACTTGTGACTTAGGTAATTCATTCAATAAGAAGTTTACTACTACTGAAGAAGCAAATACTAATCCATTTAGTGCAGAAGACTTATTAATTAATGGACCTACTTTAATTAGATTTACTAATGGTGAATTAAAAGAATATATTCAAGGTAAATCAGAAGTAGAAACTTATATTAGTGACTTAAGTGCAGAAAAATAGTGTTAAATAAGAAGACAAATAATTGTCTTCTTTTTGTTTATATTATTATTTCTTTATATTTTATGTTATGATTGTATTAGACGATCTGAGGTGATAACGTGGCTAGAAAAAGTAAATTAGATAAGATAAAAGTAGAAATAGATGATGATACAGAAGAAACTGAAAAGAAACCTAAAAAGAAAAAAAGTAAGTCTTTAAGAGAAAAATTTAAAGAGTATATGGCTACTCATTTTTTCGAAGAATGTGATGAAGAAGAAGTAATAGAGAAGAAAAAAGAAGTAAAAGAAAGTCCAAAACGTTTTACTACTTTTGAATTAGTATTTATTTCATTCTTAGTACTTGTATTTGGTATTGGTACAGGATGCTTTATTACAATAGGTACAAGAGCAGTACTGGGATATAGAGTAGATGATGAAGTATCTAGCTTTGTACAAGTATATAATTATGTTAAAGATAACTATTATGAAGATGTAAATGATAAAGATCTTATGAAGGCTGCGATAAGTGGTATGCTTAAGTCTTTAGGTGATGAATATTCATTCTTTATGGATGAAGAGTCTACTAATAACTTTAATATGGATGTTACTGGTACTTATAATGGTTTAGGTATTACTATTCAAACTAATGATGGAGTTACTCGTATAGTTAGTGTATTTGATGGTAGTCCTGCTTCTAAGGCTAAGATTCAAAAAGATGATGTAGTTCTTAAAGTAAATGGAAAAGATGTTAGTAATATAGATTCTTCTGAAATAGCTAATTTAATCTCTAATAAATTAGGAGATAAAGTTGAATTAGTTATTAAACGTGGAGAAGAAGAATTAACTGTTAAGATGGTTGTATCAAAGATTGATATTCCTTCAGTAGTTAGTGAAATTAAAGAGCAAAATGGTAAAAAGATTGGTTATATTCTAATTGAGAACTTTGCTGCTAATACAGGAGAACAATTTAAGAAAGAATTAACTAAGATAGAAAAAGAGAATATTGATGGTTTAATCTTAGATGTTCGTAATAATACTGGTGGAGCATTATCTCAAGTTCATGAAATACTAGAGCATTTCTTCAGTAAGAAGACAGTATTATATCAAATTGAGACAAAGGGTAAGAAAGAGAAGTATTACTCTAGAACTTCAGAAAAGAAAACTTATCCAGTAGTTGTTTTAACTAATGGATTAAGTGCTTCTGCTTCTGAAGTGTTAGCTTCTTGTTTCCAAGAAAACTATAAGAATGCGAAGATTATAGGTTCTACTACTTATGGTAAGGGTACTGTTCAAAAAGCAATTGATTATAAAGATGGTACTAGTTTTAAATTTACTGCTCAAAAGTGGTTAACTCCAAAAGGAAAATGGATCCACGAAAAGGGAGTTACTCCTGATATTGAAGTAAAGAATGAAGATGAGAAAGTAGATACTCAATTAAATACTGCTTTAGATGAATTAACAAAAAAAGAGTCTTAGGACTCTTTTTTGATGCAATTAATTACTAGTTGTTTTGTATTATCAGTTGGACTACAGGTTGTTAAGATTAGTTGGTTAGCTTCTTCCTTCTTAACTTCTATATCTCCATCTTTTTCTGTTTCCCAACTGTCTTTTACGATATATTTATACTCATTATCTTCATATAATAGTGTTACTATATCATTTATATTAACTTTATTTAGATTTTTGAAATATGCATATGGACCAGTACCAGAATGGGCTGCTAGAATGAAAATACTATTATTATTATGTGGTGAAATACTTTCTTTTAGTATTGTTACATTTTCATCTACATTGTTTTTTTTATCATCTATTGGATAGAGTTTTTCTTTTAAATTGATAGAATCAATTCTTATTTCTCCAATAGACGTATCGGCTTCTATTTCTTTTTTGACTTCGTTTTCTAATTTTTCTTTAATTTCTTGGATATTAAATTTTGGAAGGTGGTACTTTTCGTTAGGTTTTTCTTGTTTGTAGATGAGATAGCAGCTACCTATATATATTATTAATATTAAAGATATCTTTATGATAGCTTTAAGCATCTTATTAAACATACTAATATATCTAGTATACTCCAATTAGTATTTGTATTAGGTACTGGTATTTTATAGTCTTTTAGTTCATATGTTACTTCTTCTGTGTCAATTATTAATAATGTGATGGGATCTAGTTTACGATATCCATCTTTTGTATTAATTTGACATAATCTATATTCTCCGTATGGTAGTGTAATACTGATATATCCATTATCATCTGTTGTATATGTACCAATTAGTTCTTCTTCTTTATATAATTCAAATGTTACATCTGGTTCTCCTGCAAATTGATCATTATCTCCATATGTTTTGTGAATTATAACACTTTTTTCTATTATCTTATTTTCTAGTGTTAATTCTATTTTAGGATTTTCTTCTGTTAGTATTACTTCATGTATTTCTTTATCAAGTTGGTAGGAAGAATCAGTTTCTATCTCTTGTATATAATAAGTACCATATGGTAAGTATTTCTTTTCTATAGTACCTGTTTCATCTACTGATAGAATGGCTACTTCTTCTTTATTACTATCTACTATACGATATTTTGTATTAATTAAAGGAGCTTCAAATTCTTTAGTACCGGCATCTACTTTATGGATGGTTATACTGGTACCGATGATTTTTAAAGAGACTTGTTCTTTTATTTCGAAATCTCCATAATTAATAAGATCTTGACTATAGTTAGATTGATAGAAGATAAATGGTTCATTGAAGTTATCATCTTTTCTTGTAAGAGTAATTGTTTTATCTCCTTCTTCATTTTCTATGACTAGTTTGTTGTTTTCTATTCTACCTAGTGAAGTATTATAGTTATTTAGAACGTTGTTTTGATCTGTTAGTTCTATTTTTTCTTGTGCAAGTACCTTATTTGGTAGACTAGGTCTTTTTAGATAATTATCAACAAGAGAATTTAACTCATTTATTTCATTATTATATGGATTTACTTCAGGTCCATCTAAATATTCAGTAAAGTAATAAAGTCCTTGTGGATCTGCAGTTCTCCATATTAATATTTGAGTTACAGCATACCATTTATTATCAGTATGATTCTTATATAGATATCCAAAATGGGCAAGAGCCTTTATCCTTTCTATTTGTTGTTTGGAAAAGTCACGATAACCTTGCCAATAATTATAATCTGCATCTCTATTGAAATCTCTTTGAGGTTCAATACAGTATGCGGGTTTATTGGTTCCATTTTCACGAACAAACTTTAACATCTTATATTTATAAGTTTGTCTTGTTGGTCCTGGAGATTCAGTTACATATATACCATTTACATATTCTGCTTCATAAAATCTAGTTATTTCTTCGGCATATACGTTTTTTCCACTTAGTAATATAATTGCACCTAGTAGTATTAAAAATAATGTCTTTTTTTTCATCTTTTTTGCCTCCTTTTTTTAATACGATTGGAAGTTTATCAAATGAATTATTTCTTTTCAAATCAAGGTTTTTAATTTTTTTAGTCATTACCTATAGTAATTTGCAATATTACCTAGGGGAATTTCTTATTTTTTCCTTTAAAAATCGTGCTTTTAACAAGTTTTATAATATGGTATAATCTTTCTTGAGGTGATTATATTGGAAGATATAGAAATTGCTAGAAAGTATAAAAAAGAGGATATACGTGATATTGGAAAGAAAATAGGTTTAAAAGAAAGTGATTTACTTCTATATGGAGTAGATAAGGCTAAGATTAATCAAAAGATTAAGAAAGCTAAAGCTAAACTTATTTTAGTAACAGCTATTAGTCCAACTCCGCTTGGAGAAGGTAAGACTACTGTAAGTATTGGTCTTGCAGATGCTTTAAGAAAGATTGGTAAAGATACTGTTACTGTATTAAGAGAGCCATCTATGGGTCCTGTATTTGGTATTAAAGGTGGAGCTACTGGTGGTGGAATGAGTCAAGTTGTTCCTATGGAAGATATTAATCTTCATTTTACTGGAGATTTCCATGCGATTACTTCTGCAAATGACTTGTTATGTGCTGCAATAGATAATCATATTTATTTTGGAAATGCACTTGATATTCAAGATGTATATTTCCATCGTTGTTTAGATGTTAATGATCGTGCTTTAAGAAGTGTAGATTTAGGTACTAGAAAAGAAAGTTTTTCTATTACTGCTGCTAGTGAAATTATGGCATTATTCTGTTTAGCATCTGATCTAGAGGATTTAAAGAGACGTTTAGGCAATATTATTATTGGTACAAATAGTAAAGGTGAATTTATCTATGCAAGAGATTTAAATGTACAAGGATCTATGGTTACATTACTTCGTGATGCATTCCGTCCTAACTTAGTACAAACTCTTGAGGGAACTCCTGCTATAATTCATGGTGGACCTTTTGCTAATATAGCTCATGGATGTAATACAGTAGTTGCTACTAAGACTGGTTTAGGTCTTGCTGATTATGTAGTAACTGAAGCTGGATTCGGTGCTGATTTAGGAGCTGAAAAGTTCTTAGATATTAAGTGTCGTAAAGCAGGAATTAGTCCAGATACTATTGTTTTAGTTGCGACTATTAAAGCACTTAAGTATCATGGTGGTGTACCAAAGGATCAAGTATTTGAGAAGAATGATGAAGCATTAAAAAAAGGTTTAGAAAACCTTGAAAGACATGCTAAGAACTTAAATGGTTATGGAGTAAATGTTATTGTATGTTTAAATAAATTTACTACTGATACTAAAGAAGAAATTAAGATTGTTGAAAAATTTGTTAAAGATATGGGTATGGAATTTAGTTTATCTACTGCTTATGTTGATGGTGGTAAGGGAGCTGAAGACTTAGCTCATAAGGTAGTTGAATCTTGCGATAAGAATAAGAAGAAAGATTTCCATTTCTTATATCAAGATGATATGCCTGTTGTAGAAAAGATAAAGAAAGTGTGTTATGAAATATATCATGCTGGAGATGTTCATTTTAGTGATATAGCTAAAGAGAAGATTGCTTTATTTGAAAAAGGTGGTTTTGGAAACTATCCAGTATGTATTGCTAAGACACAATATTCATTCTCTGATAATCAAAAATTAGTTGGTGCTCCAGTTGATTTCACTATTGAAGTTAAGGATGTTAACTTATTTAATGGAGCAGAGTTTATCACTGTTTACTTAGGTGATATTATGACTATGCCAGGATTATCTAAGAAACCAAGTTATGAAAAGATTGATATCGTTGACGGAGATATCGTTGGACTATCATAAAAAAAAAGAAGCGTTATGCTTCTTTTTTATTGATTATTTGTTTCAGAGTTTGTTGTTTCTGAATTAGTTGTTTGTTGATCTGTATTTGGTGTAATTACTGTAGGTGCTTGTGGTGTATAGATTTCAATATTTGCTGTATATATCTTATTTGCATAAGTTACAGTATATTGATATGTTCCTTCTACATTAGTTTTAACATTACTTAAATCTAAGACAATGTTTTTAGCAACTTCATCACTGATTTTTTCATGAATATATGTAGATAGATTTGTATCTAACACACTATCTTTCTTTAAAGTTAAATTCTTAAGAGTAATATTAATCTTTGGTAATTCTTTTTCAGTTATTTTAAATACACCATTATATTTTTTTCTCTTATAACTAATAGTATATGTATAAGTACCAGCTTCTTGTGGATTAACATTTGATGTATCTAGTTTTAAAGCTTTAAGTACACTTTCATCTAGGTTAGCATAATCTTCTAAGTAATCTTTAATATCTACACTTAGTGGATTATTTACTTCTAGAGTCATATCTTTTAGTTTAATTTCATTTGTTTTTGACTCAGCAACTTTATTTTGATAAACACCTAAACTATAGGATGTTTGAACGACTGTAGTTTCATGGTTATTCATAGCAATACCTGTTCCAATAAACATAAGTCCATAGCAAGCTACGGCAGCAGATATAACTTTGAATTCTTTACGAGTGAATTTTCTCATTCTACCTTCTCCTATCTTACCTTATTATCATTATAGTATAATTTTTTGTTGGGGACAAGAGAATAATATTGAAAATTTGACACTTTTGGAATATAATATGGGTAAATTGAGGTGAGTGTTATGACGCTATTTTGGGGAGTACTATTTCTATTATTTGTAGTTATTGAATTGGCTACTGTTAATTTGGTGACTATATGGTTTGCAGTAGGTGCATTAGTTTCGTTATTTGTATCTTATTTTGTAGATAATGTAATAATTCAAACTGCTGTATTTATTGTAGTAAGTTTAATTAGTTTATTACTTACTAAACCAATACTTCGTAAGTTTAAAGTAGTTAATTTTGAACCTACTAATTCTGATAGATTTATTGGTAAAAAGGGTGATGTAGTTAAACGTATTACTCCAAAAGAAAAGGGAGAAGTTAAAGTACTTGGAACTATTTGGACAGCTACTAGTGATGAAACTTTAGAAGTTGGAGACGAAATAGAAGTCTTAAAGATAGACGGAGTAAAACTTATCGTCAAGAAAGAGGAGAAGTAATATGGAATTTGGTTTTGTTTTAATTGGAGTTGTAATTCTAATTGGTATTTCTGGAATTAAAATTATTCCACAATCAAAAGCTTATGTTGTTGAAAGATTAGGAGCATATCATAGAACTATGCAAACTGGTCTTCATTATGTAGTACCTTTCTTTGAAAGAGTTGCTAATGTTGTTAGTTTAAAGGAAATCGTTAAAGATTTCGCACCACAACCTGTTATTACTAAAGATAACGTTACAATGCAAATTGATACTGTTGTTTATTTCCAAATAACAGATTCTAAGTTATATACTTATGGTGTTGAAAATCCTGTTAGTGCTATTGAAAACTTAACAGCAACAACACTACGTAATATTATTGGTGAGTTAGAGTTAGATGAAACACTAACTTCAAGAGATGTTATTAATACTAAGATGAGAAGTATTCTTGATGAAGCTACTGATCCATGGGGAATTAAAGTTAACCGTGTAGAAGTTAAGAACATCTTACCTCCAAGAGATATTCAAGAAGCAATGGAAAAACAAATGCGTGCTGAACGTGAAAGACGTGAAGCTATCCTAAGAGCTGAAGGAGAAAAGAAAGCTGCTATTCTTACTGCTGAAGGAGAAAAAGAAAGTACTATTCTTCGTGCAGATGCTAGAAGAGAAGCTAAGATTAGAGAAGCTGAAGGTGAAGCTGAAGCTATTATTAAGATTCAAGAAGCTACTGCTCAAGGTCTTAAATTATTAAAAGAAGCTAATATGGATGAAGCTGTATTAAAACTAAAGAGTTATGAAGCTTTAGTTAATGTAAGTAATGGACAATCAACTAAGATTATTATTCCAAGTGACTTACAAGCAATCGCAACTATTGGAACTACATTAAAAGAAACAATGAAAAATGATAAATAAAAAAATACCCATTTGGGTATTTTTATTTTGTATATAGATAAAGAATTACTTGAATAATTAATATTAATGGATTTAAAGTAATAAACTTTATCTTTTTTGTTTTATGATGAAATATAATCATTCCTAGGATTGAACCAATACTTCCACCAACTATTGATAATAAGATTAATACTTTTTCTGGTATTCTTTGTTTATTTTTAATAGCTGCGTATTTATCAAATCCATAGGTTAGGAACGAAATAATATTTATCGTAATTATGTATTCTATCATAGTTTACTTCCTTGATAAGTATTTCTTCTTACCATTTCTTTATCAATATCATTCATTACACAGAATTTCTTTATTAACCATTTAGGTTCTATTAAATCTTCTAATTTAGGATCTCCTGTAACTCTATGTATTACTATTTCTGGTCTTAATAATTCTAATTGATCTACTACAATATCAATATATTCTTCTTTTGTTAAGACATGGAACTTTTCTTTTTCATACATTATTTCTAATGGAGTATCCTTAGTAATACTTAACATATGTATCTTTATACCTTGAATATCTAATTTATTTAAATATCTTACAGTATTTAGCATATCTTCTTTAGTTTCGTATGGTAGGCCATTAATTATATGAACTATAACATCTATATTTCTTTTTCTTAATTCTTTTACCATAGATTCGAAACATTCTAGTGAATGACATCTGTTAATTAATTTTGTAGTTTCTTCTTTTATTGTTTGTAGGCCTAATTCTATTTGTAGATAGGTCTTTTTATTTAATTCTTCTAAATAATCTAGGCATTCATCTGAAATGGCATCTGGACGAGTAGCAATACTAATACCAACAACATTGTCTTGCTCTAAGACTTTGTTATGAAGTTCTCTTAGTTTTTCTACTGGTGCATAAGTATTTGTTCTTGCTTGAAAGTAACCAATATACTTAGCATTAGGCCATTTCTTAAGCATCATTTCTTTTCCTTCATTAAATTGTTTTTCTATATCATCTACTGGATTACCAGCAAATTCTCCAGAACCAGTTTTAGAGCAATATATACATCCTCCAAAACCTACAGTTCCATCGATATTAGGACAAGTAAATCCAGCATTTAAACTGACTTTGAATATCTTACTATTAAACTTTTCTTTATAGAAATAATCTAGAGTATGATATCTCTTATTTGTATTTGAATATTTAAACATTAAACCTCAAATATAGTATAGATATAGATTGCTTTAATAAGATCGAATGGTCTTGTGATTATTTTACTTTTTACTTTTTCATATTCTTGTGCTTGTAATAATTTAAAGATACTTAATACTGAGTTCTTTTCTTTACTTTTTAATTGTTTTCTTACTTCGTGTTTTAATACTCTATTAAATCTTTTACAAGTATAGATTTTAGAATCATCAATATTGAATTTATATCCTGTATCTTCAATACCTTTTAAGATAATGTTATCTTTTAAATCTTGTGGTAATTCGATACGTTTTTCAAATTCTTTAATAGCATCTTTAGTATTAAATACTTTATCTAAGATATATTTATATGTTTCTTCATATTTAGTTTTAAATTTATGTACTTCATTTAATCTAAATGTATAATGGTTACCTTCAAATTTACCAAATACTTTCATAGTATCGTTATAACCATATTTCATATTTAATCTTGAGTATTCTGCATCGAATACTAAGAAGTTGCTTAGATTATTTCTAGGACTAATAATAGTTTGTTTTACTTTCTTTTTAGTTTTTCTTTTTAATCCTACTTCATGTAAGTCTACTACGATTACTTCATCTGCACCCATATCTATAGCTAGATTAATAGGTAAGTTATCATAGTATCCTCCATCTACATATTCTTCTCCATCAATTTTCTTTGTTTTAAATGCGGGGAAGCAAGATGCAGATGCTAGAATATAGTCTCCTAGTTTATCTTTTGGTATATCTTTCTTTTGTAATAATAATGGTTTCTTTGTAGTTAAGTTATAAGTAACTAGACCATAATTAATTTTAGAATTATAGAAACGATTTATTTTTAAATTCTTATTTATTAATTCTTGTAGTTCTTTTACTTCTGTTCCTCCATCATTTATAAAGTTTTTTACAAAACCTTTATATAGAGTGATTAATTTACTACTATTATTAAATTCACTACCAAATATATTTTTATAATTTAAGTTTTTCCATACATGAATTGCTCTAAAATATGTGTTTTGGGTAATTAAGGCACCATTTATGGCACCACTTGATGTACCTGTAACTATATCAAATTTAATACCTAATTGTTGTAGAGCTCTCCATACTCCGATTTGGTAGGATCCTTTACTTCCTCCACCGGATAAAACTAATGCTTTCATAGACACCTCTTAACTGTCAAAATCTAGTAAATCATACCACAAATTCGGTTAAAAATCAATTTGGGTATGTTATACTTGATATAGTAGGAGAATTATAGCTATGTCAACAGTTCGTAAGATAAAATTGAAATCACCGATAGTTAAAATTCTTAAGACGATTTTATTTATAATCGTTCTTCTTTTAGGTGTGTTCTTATTTTATCGTTATGAGATTTATACAATTAAAAAATTAGGATATAGTGAAGAATCAAGTAATTATATATTATTTCATGGATTAAAAGATTATGTTGAACCTTTAGGTGAGAATAAGACTTTAAATGAAGCATTCTCTAGTACTGATTATAAAGAAGAAAATCTTGATCATTATAAGAGTATTAAATATGTTAAACAAGATTATTTTATTTCTAATATTAATGCTTTAGTAGATAAAGGTTATTCTAATAGAAATATTAATATGATATTTGCACATGGTAATGGTGAAGATGTTAGAGAGTTTGCTAAAAGAGATAAGATTCGTTATTTGGAAGAGTTTTTCTCAATATCATATGCTAAGTTACGTAATTATGATCGTTATGTTAAATATTCAGATGAGACTGGTGAAGATGATGATGTTACTGTATTAATAGTTAATCTTGATTTAGATAAAGAAAATTATGTAGATCCTACTATAGTTAAAGAGTTTAGTATGACTATGTTGGTTAATAAACATAGACAATTACAAGAAGATTTTGAACCTGATAATTTAGTAAAGATACCAGAACCTTATGCAAGTGATAATAATTTATTGGGTGTTAGAGAAGCAGTAGATGCATTTAAATTAATGTATAATGCTGCTAAAGATGAAGGGTATGGAATAGTTATTAATTCTGCATATCGTAGTTACAAGGATCAAGAAGAGACTTGTAATACATATCGTGATTTATATGGTGAGAATTATGTTACTAATTATGTAGCTCGTCCTGGTTTTTCTGAACATCAAACTGGTTTAGGTTTTGATATTGGTAGTACAACAGTTAATGTATTTAGAAATTCTAAGGAATATCAATGGATGTTAGATAATGCTTATAAGTATGGCTTTATCTTACGTTTTCCACAAAAATTTGTTACTTATACTGGATTTAATCCAGAACCATGGCATTATCGTTATGTAGGAAAAGAGATTTCTACATATATTCATGAGCACGATATACCTTATGAAGAATATTATGCGATGTTTTTAGACGAATAAATATTGGAATATTGTTTCTGATATGTTATTATGTTATTAAGAATAAGAAGGTGTTTATATGTATCCACTTGGGAAGCAATTTGAGATTGATTCTGCTAAGAGTAAAAGTGATGCAAAGAATGTTTTTCAAGGGAACTGTTATCGTATCTCTGTAATCAGTGATCGTGTAGTTCGTCTTGAATATTCAGCAACTAATGCATTTGTAGACAATCCAACACAACTTATTAAGAAACGTGATCTGGGTAAGCCAGATTTTGGTGTGCGTCAAGATGATAATATTTTGGAAATTACTACAAAATATTTCGTTTTAACATACGTAAAAGGTCAACCTTACTTAGGTACTAAGATGGATCCAACTAAGAATTTAAAAATAACCCTTCGTAGTAGAGAAAAAGATAGACAAAAAGATTGGTATTACGGACATCCTGAAATTCGTAATATGAATGGTAATATGGTTTCTGTAGACTTTGGTATTCCTCGTGAATTACAAAAAGGTCTATATTCATTAGATGGATTTGCTTCTATCGATGATAGTAATAGTAGAATTATTATTAATGATGGTACTTTACTAGAACCTATTGAAGGTCATTATGATATATATGTATTCATGTATGATAAAGACTTTAGACAAGCTTTATTTGATTATTTTAAAATGACTGGATCTCCATCATTAATTCCTCGTTATGCTTTAGGAAACTGGTGGAGTAGAAATGTTACTTATGATGAAAAAGGGGTAGAAGATTTAGTTCGTAAATTCGAAAAGAAAAAAATCCCTTTATCTGTATTATTGTTTGATCATGACTGGCATTATCGTAATGTTGGTGAATATAAAGGATTAAAAGTAGGTTATACATTTAACAAAGCTTTATTCCCTAATCCTAAAGCTATGACTGATAATCTTCATAGTAAAGGTATTCGTGTAGGATTAGTAGTTGATCCTATGGGTGGATTCTATCCACATGAAACATATTATAAGCAAGCATCTGAATATTTAGAGATTTTGGATTCTAAGGTAATATTATTTGATCCATTAAATCCTAAAGTACTAGATGTATTATTTAAAATATTCTTGCACCCTCTAGAAGCTCAGGGAATTGATTTCTTCTGGAATGATAGTATGGGTGGAGGAGACGTTAATAAGTTATGGGCTATTAATCATTATATGTACTTAGATAGTGGTAGAGGTACTGCTCAAAGACCTATGTTACTTTCTCGTAATGGTTTATGTGCTCCACATCGTTATCCTGTTTTATATGGTGGTTCAAGTGAAGTTAGTTGGGCTGCTTTAAAGAGTTTACCCTTCCAATATTTGAATGCTGCTAATATTGGTGTAAGTTGGTGGAGTCATGATGTTGGTGGAAATCATGGTGGTGTAGAAGATGGTGAGTTATATATCCGTTATCTACAATTAGGTGTTTTCTCTCCAATTCTAAGATTCCATGGAGCAAGAGGTCCATATTATAAACGTGAACCTTGGTTATGGGATGTTAAGACAGAGAATATTGCTGCTGACTATTTAAGATTACGTCACCGCTTTATTCCTTATCTATATACAGAAGCATATAATTATACAAAGAGTGGTACTCCATTAATTCAACCATTCTACTATAACTATATGTGGGTTTATGATGATGAATTATATCGTAACCAATATTATTTTGGTTCTCAATTATTAGTATGTCCTATATTAGATAAGAAAGATCGTACTATGAACCGTACAGTACATCGTTTCTTTATACCAGATGGTGTTTGGTATGATTTCGTTACTGGTAAGAAATTCCCAGGAAATAGAAAATATACTTCATTCTTTAAAGAGAGTGAGTATCCTGTATTTGCACATGCTGGTAGTATTATTCCTTTAGGTAACCGAAGTGATTATAACAATACTGGTTTACCAACTGATCTTGAAGTACAAATCTTCCCTGGAGTATCTAATACTTATACTCTATATGAAGATGATGGAGTTACTTCAATGTATCGTGAAGGATATTATTTAAAGACTAATATAGATTATAACTACTTAAAGAATAACTATACTGTAATATTTAGATCTGTTGATGGTAAGAGTGGTATCGTACCTGAGACACGTAATTATAAATTAGTATTCCGTAATACTAAACAAGCTACTGATGTTATTGCTTATTTCAATTCTACACAAATTGAAACTGAAAACTATGTAGATGGAAATGACTTTATTGTTAAGATTAAGAATTGTCCTACAGTTGGTCAATTATCTGTTAACTGTAAGGGTAAAGATATTGAAATTGATGCGGTTCGTTTGATTAATGATGAAGTTAATAGTATTTTAATGGATCTTAAGATTGATACTTATTTAAAAGAAGATATAGCTGCTACTATGTTTAGTAATGAATCTATTAGTAGAAAACGTATTGCGATTCGTAAGATGAAGAAGAGAGGGTTAGATAAGAACTATATTTCTCTATTCTTACGATTATTAGAGTATATTAGTGAAGTTTAGTAAAAAATGCTTGTAATATAAGCATTTTTTTACTATAATATGATTAGTTTTTGAAATATTGTTAGTAGTAGTAGCAATTGTTTTAGTGCAAAGAGAACTCGTGGTTGGGTGTAAACGAGTGGCTAAAGGTTGTGAACTTGACTAATTTGGTAATATTAAGGGTAAGACCTTTATCTCTATTAAAGCTGCATGTGTTATCATGAAGTAAGGTGGTACCGCGATTATTCGTCCTTATAGAAATATAAGGGCGATTTTTTTTGGAGGTTATTATGAAACAAGAATTAATTTTATTCCTGGCAACTTTTTTTATAGTTTGGTTGATTTATCAAATATTTATAGTTTCAAAAACTAAGAAAAATCGAAAGAATGGTGTTATTAAACATCCTACAGAGATTCTTTATTTAGTATCTGTCTATAAATTAGACTTAAAGGAAGTAAACTATAATCTGCTGCTGCAGGTAATGGCCGTAGTATCTGCATTCGATATAGCATTATTAGTTTCTATGTGTAAACTGATAAAAGGATATTTATTAAGTATCGTTTTATGTATTGTCGGCGCAATTATTCTAATATTAGTAACATATCACATTGTTTATTTATTTTTTAGAAAGAAGGGAAAGAGAAATGATTAATTTTAATGAAATTGAAGCAAAATGGCAAAAGAAATGGGAAGAAGACGGAATATATAAATTTGATCCAAAGAGTAAAAAAGAAAAATATTACTGTTTGGAAATGTTTAGTTATCCAAGTGGTGCTAAACTACATATGGGTCACTGGTATAACTATGGTGTAACTGATACATTCGCTAGATTTAAGAGAATGACTGGATATAACTTATTCCATCCAATGGGATTTGATGCATTTGGTCTTCCTGCTGAAAACTATGCAATTAAAACTGGTATTCATCCAGCTATTAGTACAAATCAAAATATTGATACTATGGAAGGACAATTAAAGAGAATTGGTGCTACTTGGGATTGGGATTATGAAGTTAAGACTTGTAACCCTGATTACTATAAGTGGACTCAATGGACTTTCTTACAATTATATAAGCATGGTTTAGCTTATAAGAAAGATGCTCCTGTTAACTTCTGTCCTAAGTGTCAAACAGTTCTTGCTAATGAGCAAGTTATTGGTGGAGAATGTGAAAGATGTGGTTCTACTGTAATTCGTAAGAACATGGATCAATGGTTCTTTAAGATTACTGATTATGCTGAAGAATTATTACAAGGTCTTGATGATCTAGATTGGCCTGAAAGAACTAAGTCATTACAACGTAACTGGATTGGTAAGAGTAAAGGTGCTTATGTAGATTTCCAAGTTGATGGAACTGATAAGAAATTTACTGTATTTACTACTCGTTGTGATACTTTATTTGGAGCTACTTATTGTGTACTTGCTCCTGAACATGAATTAGTAGATCAAATTACTAGTAAAAAACAAAAGAAAGCAGTAGAAGAATATAAGATTGCTGCAAGTAAACAAAGTGAAATTGAAAGAACTAGTACAACTAAGGAAAAAACTGGTGTATGGACTGGTGCTTATGCAATTAACCCAGTAAATGACAAGAAGATTCCTATTTGGATTAGTGATTATGTATTATCTACTTATGGTACTGGTGCTATTATGGCAGTTCCTGCACATGATGAAAGAGATTATGACTTTGCTAAGAAGTTTGATCTTGAAATTATCCAAGTACTTGAAGGTGGAGATATCTCTAAAGAAGCATATGTTGAGGATGGTACTCATATCAATTCTGGATTCTTAGATGGTATGAATAAAGAAGATGCTATTGCTAAGATGTGTGAATTCTTAGAGGAAAAGAAGATTGGTAAAGCAACTACTACTTATAAATTAAGAGACTGGTTAGTATCTCGTCAAAGATATTGGGGAGCTCCAATTCCAATTATTTATTGTGATAAGTGTGGAATGGTTCCTGTACCAGAAGAAGATTTACCAGTTACATTACCAATGGATGCTGAATTTACTCCAGATGGAGAAAGTCCATTAAAGAAATGCGAATCATTTATGAAATGTAAGTGTCCTAAGTGTGGAGGCGATGCTCGTAGAGAAGCCGATACATTAGATACATTTGTATGTTCAAGTTGGTATTTCTTACGTTATCCAGATGCTAACAATAGTAAGAAAGCATTTGATTCAAAGATTATTAATAAGATGTTACCTGTTGATAAATATGTTGGTGGTGTAGAACATGCCTGCATGCACTTAATCTATGCAAGATTCTATGCTAAAGCATTTCGTGATATGGGATTCTTAAACTTCGATGAACCATTTAAATCATTAGTACATCAAGGTCTAATCTTAGGACCAGATGGTGAAAAGATGAGTAAATCTAAAGGTAATACTGTTGCTCCAGATCCACTTGTTGAAGAATTTGGTTCAGATGTATTAAGAGGATACTTAATGTTTGGATTTAACTATGTTGAAGGTGGTCCATGGACTGATGATGGAATTGTTTCAATTAATAAATTCTATCGTAAAGTTGAACGTTTAGTTGAATCTATGACTGAAGATACTACTCGTATTCCTGAAATTGATAAGGTATTACATAACTCAATTAAATGTATCCGTAATGATATTGAGAAGTTCCAATTCAATACTTCAATGTCTAAGATTATGGAATACTCTAATGCATTAGTTAAATATGAAGAAAAAGGAATTCCAAGATATTATATTGAACAATTATTATTAATCTTAGCTCCATTTGCTCCTCATATTACTGAAGAGTTATGGGCTCATATTGGTAATGAATATTCTATTCATAATCAAGATTATCCAGATTATGATGAATCAGTACTTGTTGAAAGTGAAAAAGAAATTGCAGTACAAGTTAATGGTAAATTAAGAGGTACTGTTATGATTCATGTTGATGATAGTGAAGATGTTATTAAAGAAAAAGCTATGAAGAACGAAAATGTTGCTAAAAACATTGATGGAAAAGAAGTAGTTAAAGTTATTATCATCAAGGATAAGATTGTTAATATCGTTGTTAAATAATAAAAAGTCGATTAATTTCGACTTTTTTTATTGTGTTTATTTCTTAGTATTATATTGGTGATAATGTGAAAGTAAAATTATTTGATTGTGAGGATGAGACTGATTTAGAAGAGAGTGTTAATGAGTTTTTAAGTACTATTAATGATGTTGTTGATATTAAATATCAAGTATCAGTATCTGTTTTTAGTGAAGAACAGATATTTTGTTTCTCTGCTATGATTGTATATTATTAGTCAATATGTGCTATAATGAAGATAGTGGAGGAGTATATGAAGAAAGACAAGACGATGGTTAAAAATTCTTTTGTAAGTGGTGCTTTTATGGTTACACTTGGAATTTTTATTTCTAAGATATTAGGCATCATTTATGTTATCCCTTTTCATGCTGTTATTGGTGAAATTGGTGGAGCTTTATATGGTTATGCTTATACTATATATCTATTCTTCATATCAATTTCTTCAGCAGGTATTCCATTGGCTATAAGTAAAGTAGTATCGGAATATCAGACCTTAGAGAATTATGAAGCAAAAGAAAGAGCATTCTATTTAGGAAAGAAAATTGCGATGATTGCAGGATTTGTTTCTTTCTTATTCTTAATGATATTTGCACCAATCCTTGCTCAATTTATTTTGGGAGATTTGAATGGTGGAAATACTGTAGAAGATGTTACTTATGTTATACGTATTATTTCTGTTGCGATATTAATAGTTCCATTACTTAGTATTTATAGAGGGTATTTTGAAGGACATAGATTTATGAATCCTCCAAGTATTTCTCAAGTTATAGAACAAATTGTTAGAATTACTGTTATTTTAATAGGTAGTTATTTAGTACTTGATGTATTTAAATTATCTTTAAGAGATGCAGTTGGAGTGGCATTGTTAGGTGCTACAATTGGTGCTTTTAGTGCATATTTCTATTTATTAAAGAAGAAGTTTGAAAATAAGCGTAAGTTTATTGGTAAGAGTAGAACAGCATTAAAAGTAACTGATAAACAAATAATTCATAAGATTTTATATTATGCATTTCCATTAATACTAATAGATTTATCTAAGTCTATGTATAACTTTGTAGATACATTTAGTGTTGTAGGTGGACTTGTTAAATATGCTCATTATAAAGCGGTAGATGCAGAAGTTATAGTATCAATGCTTTCTACTTGGGGATCTAAGTTTAATATGATTGTTACTGCTATAGCGACTGGAATAGTAGTTAGTCTAATTCCTAATCTTACACAAAGTATTGTTAAGAAAGATCATGAAGCATCTCAAAAGATTATTAATCAATCTATTGGTATGTGTATATTTTTAACTATACCAATGACTTTAGGTATTGCATTCTTATCACAACCTATATGGAATCTATTTTATGGTAAGAATATAGATGGTTTCACATTACTTAGTTATTATATTTTTACTGGATTATTCTCTAGTGTATTTACTGTATGCGTTACTATCGTACAAGTTTATAAAGATTATAAAACACTTATTATTAGTTTAATTGGTGGAGTATTAATAAAGATATTATTTAATGTAAGACTTATTTATTCATTCTATCAAATGGGATTTCCTGCATATTATGGTGTTATTACGGCAACATTATTTGGTTATTTATTCGCAATAGTATATTGTTTTATACATTTAGCATTTAAACGTAGAATTAACTTTGAACAATTATTAAATAACTTTGTTGATGTTTTATGTGGAACTATATTAATGGGAGTAGTATTACTAGTTGTAAAATTACTAATTCCAATTGATTCTACTAGTAGATTAGTAAATATTGGAATTATCTTCTTATATGCAGTTATTGGTATGATAGTGTACTTTAGTTTTACTTATCGTACTAAGACAATACAGAAGTTATTTGGAAATAGAATTAATCAGATATTAAAAAAGAAGTAGTTAAACTACTTCTTTATTTTTTTGATTAATTTTTTAGCTGTGTGGTAACATGCGAATGCAATGTTATATGTATGATACCAGAAAGGAGATACTATTAAATCATATTCTCCAATTAGTTCTACTACATGTCCACCAAAACTTTTCTTAAATAGATATAGTCCATATAGTGGATTCTTTGTATCAAAGTCTCCTGTAATACCATAGAAGTTATATCTTTTATAGTTATTATCAATGGCATATTTAACTCCAGCATAGTGTACTGTGTATGCTGATTGGAATTGCATTAAGTTATCATCAGTTCCACCATATAGAGATAATACTTCGTTACCATAGATTAGGAATAATATTCCTCCTAGAGTTTTCTTATCTCCATATTCTTTAATATAACCATCTATCTTTTCTACTTGTTTTTCTAATCTTTCAATTGCTTCTTTATCTTGCTTATTAGTAGATTCGTATTTCTTTTCATTCATCTTTAATAAGTTATTATCATGTTTATATATACGATCTTCTAAAGCAGATTTAGTTGTTTCTAATTCTTGTTTTGTATTTTCTTTATATTTATTAAAATCTATTTCTGCGATTAGTACTTTTAATATTCCTGAATCATGTAGTGAATCCCACATACTTTCATAATAAGATAGTGGTCTATCAATAAATTCTCTACGATCTGATGTATGTTCCATAATACTTTTGAATATTGGAAGTTCATCTCTACTTATTTCTCTTGTTTCAATAGCAGATTTTTCATTTTTACGAAGAATTTGTCTTGTTTTAGATTCCATATCTTTTTGAACTTCTTCTTCATTTCTTCCATTAATCTCAATTACATGCATCCATCTAGGTTGTAGAGTATCTTGCATTGTATTAAAACC
>CAMJOB010000006.1 GCA_946407495.1 uncultured Bacillota bacterium
TTATAGTCAGTTACATAATTGAATACATGTGGGAATGCTTGAGCTCCATTGTGGTCTGTAATAGCGATTGCTTTATGTCCCCACTTTATAGCTTGTTTAACTAAATCTACTTCATCACATAGTCCATCCATTTGACTCATCTTTGTATGGGCATGTAATTCTACTCTTTTTTCTTCAGCAGTATCTTTAATACTGTCATCAGTCTTTTCTATTTTAATAATATCTCGAGCATTTAATACTAACTCTTTAGAGAATGGATCATTCTTAGTATAACCTTTAAACTTATACCAATTACCTACTTTAAATTCTTTACAAAGAGTTTTATATTCTTCATCATCTCTAGAGAATACTTTACAATAAATACTATCCGAGAAATCAGTTATCTTTAAAGTAATAATTTTAAAATCTGTTTTTGCAGATTCGAAATAATCTGTTCCAAATATTTGTCCTTCTACAATAACATTATTATCTTCTCCTAATAATGTTTTAATCTTAATAGGATCTTCTTTTACATTTCTTCCTAATACAGCATTAGGATCTTTTGCTTCACGACGATATTTCTTTTCAGGAGTTGTTTCTTCTTTAGGAGCAGATGTTTCTTTTAAAGCTTTAACATCAACCTTCTCTACTTCTTGCTCTAACTCATTTTGAATATCAGTCATTATATTTTCTTCATGTCTTACAATTACTTCTATATTAAAGTTATATCCTAGTTTACGATAGAAATTCTCTATTGTTGGAAGACATGCTTCTAATCTTTCTTTTTCTACATCATTAGATGTTACTAATACTAAGAAACCATCTTCTATTTTTAAGCAATCTTCGTATATTTCTAATACTTTTAGAGATTCCTTACATTGCTCTAAGACAAATGGATAATAAGATAGATATGTATTAATATCTTGATTTTCTATATTCCAAATAATACTTATTTCTTTAGCATTAGGATCTAATTCATTTTTCTTACTTTCTAATTCTTGTAAAATATCTAAAGGTAGTAAATCTGTTTTATCAATATAAATATTCCAATTACCATTCTTTTTAGACACAACTATTCTAGATATTTTGGCATCATTAAAATATTGATAATGCTCATTATCAATATTTATTTTATCTAATAAAATCTTAATTTTTTCATCCATCGGAACCCCACCTTCCTGTATTTTACTTCTTCTTTTCTCTTATAATATAACGTTGATTACGTATAATAAATTCAATAAACTCTTCTAAGTTCATATTGATTAATTCTTTTTCATAGGCGTAGTTCTTTACTTCAAAAGCAATCTTATCACGCATCATATATTTTACCATATCTTCTTTTTTTACTCCAAGATACATTAACCAATATGGATATATTTGTTTCTTTATACGGTATAGACTAGCACTACCATCTTTGTAGCAGCTAGTACCTTTTAATTGTGTTGCAAATTCATTTTTGGTAGCTAGTTCTATTACTGCATCTTTTATTTTTAATGAATCTGCTTCTTTTATAGTTACTTCTTTTTTTAATATTTCGAATAATACATCTACTAGGAAATCTAAATCATTTTGATATACTTTTCCTATTAGTATTCTTCCAAATTCATCTGATAGAATTATTGTTTCATGAATATTAAAATCTTTATTAATAATGGAACAGTCATATTTTCTAATTGGTTTTCTTAGTACATCATCTAGCAAGTACTTAATTTTCTTTTTATTATTATCCCATAGTTTAATCATTGCTACGCGATATTTTTCAGCATCTTTTTTAACTACTTCAAAGTCTTCACAATCTTTAATAATATTGTAGACAGTATCATTGTTAGGTATAAAGTTTTTAGGATCTTCTAAGATTAAAATCTTATCTTCAAATACTTTATTATATTGATTTTTATAGTTCTTCCAGATACTTCTTTTAGTTTCTATTATATTATCGGTTAGAGAACTTTTAAATAATAAGTTCCATGCTAACACGTAATCATTACATTCCATTTTAATATTCATATGCACACTTCCATCATCTAATATAATCATAACACACAAAAAAAAAGTTGAAAATATTTGCTTCAACTTTTTTACTTACATCTTCCAAATAAAGTATGCAACTACACCAATAAGTGCTAGTAACAATAAGGCAAAGAAGATTCTTAATCCTATTGGCATTTTTTCTTCAGTAAAACCATCATCCATTTCACCTTCAAAATCTTCTTTAGATAAATCCATACTTCTTGTATAGAAGTCTTCATCAGCTCCTGGTATTTTACCAGTATCTTCAGGTTCTTTTTCTAATTCTTCATTTATCTTTTCTAGATCTTCTTTACTAATCTTTTGAGGCAATGTATTAGTATCTTCTACAGGTTCATCTTCTTTTACATCAGCTTCATCTACTTCTTCAGTAGGTTCATTATCTTCTTCTACAACTGGTTCTTCAGTAGTATCTACTGTTACTCTTACTTCAATACTATCCTCATTATCATTTTCTTCGTCACCATCAGGTCTAACTAGTTCGTCATCATCATAAGACATTTTAACTGGAGTTGTATTTTTTAATTCTCCTGTATCTTCTGCTTGAGGTTCTACTTTATCCATCATAGAAGTGGCCATTAACTCACTTAATAGGTCTACACTAGTATTCTTATCAATTTCACCTGCAAGTGTCTTAGAAGCGATTGTATCTATCAAATCATGTAAGTGATCTTCATCAGGATGAGTAAATCTTTCTTTTCTTTTTTGACGATACTCTTCTAGTTCATCTTTATTTAAATTCATAAGAATATTGTATTTTTCATTTTTTAATTTACGTTTTTCTTCTTTGTCTAGATCAGTTCTATTTTTTCTAGCTTCTGCCATTACACTGTTAATGTCATAGACTCTATTTTCTTTAACTTTATATATATTTTTAAATTCTTCTAAGTCTCTTTTTACTTTTGGGTTAGGCATAATACTAGAGTACTCTCTCATTCTTTGATAGTTCTCTCTAGTTTTTTCACCTTGATTCATGTTCCCTAGGTCATATGTATAAGTATTGGTTACATCTGTAAGGTTCGCATATCTGGTATTTTTACCAATATTATCATATAGTTCTTGATTTTTATTTGCTCGACTTAATTTAGGTTCTTGTTCGTCACCTGAATAACGATCCATTCTTCTCATACTATGCACCCTCTTATTATAATTTTAGCATAATAAGCGTGAAAACAAAAGTGATAAATATTCCTTTACGTAAAAGGTATTATTAGTTATAATTAATATGAGGAGGAAAACAAAAATGAAAGTAAAAGTTAATCAAGAAGCTTGCATCGGATGCGGAGCTTGTACTGCAATTTGTGATGCTGTATTTGAAATGAACGATGAAGGTTTATCAACTGCTAAAGTTGAAACTGTTGAAGAAGCTAATGCTCAAGAAGTTCGTGATGCAGCTGATTCTTGCCCTACAGGAGCAATCGTAACTGAGTAATAAAAAAAACACCAAATGGTGTTTTTATTTTTTTAAACTATAAATAATAGATACTTCTTTTGGAGTTAATTTACGATATTCTCCAGAACCTAAGTCATTAAGTTCAAAGATTCCTACACGGATTCTTTTTAATTTGTCTACTAATATTCCAACACTTTCAAACATTCTTTTAACTTGATGATTCTTACCTTCATGAATTGTTATTTCTACGATTGAGGAATTTTTTTCTGGATCAGCCTTTTTTAATTTAACACGTGATGGTTTAACTTTTTGTCCATCTAGTTCTACTCCGTCTTTTAATTTATTGATTTGTTCGCCTTTAATAATACCATTTAGCTTAGCTACATAAACCTTATCTATATTACTCTTTGGATGCATTATAATGTTGGCAAAATCTCCATCATTAGTTAATAGAATAACTCCTGTTGTATCATAATCTAATCTACCTACTGGATAGATTCTAGCAGATGTTTGAATAAGGTCTACTACAGTTCTACGATTCTTATCATCACTAGTAGTAGTTACAACACCTCTTGGTTTATTTAATAAGTAATATTCTTTTGTCTCTTTAGCTATTGGTTTACCATTAACCATTATTTCATCATTATCTTTAACTTTAGTACCTAATTCAGTTACAACAGTACCATTTACTTTTACTAATCCTTCTAGTATCATTTGTTCTGCTTTTCTTCTAGAAGCTATTCCTGAAGCTGCAATTACTTTTTGTAATCTTTCCATACTAACACCTCTTTTTAGCGATATAAATTATATCATAGTTTTTATTAATCTTCAATCACTTAATCTATTCTTTCGAATACGTTATAGTGAAGGAGTTGAATATATGTATTCTTACCCTATTAGAAATCAATTTCGTGGAGAACAATTCATTCCTGAGAATGATGAAGATAGATTCTTCTGGGCTCCATTTGTTGTAGGAGGACTTGCTGGTACGGCTTTAGGTTATGGTATAGCCAATAATAACCAAATGAATCATGGATATTACCCTACACCTTATTATCCACCTTATCCTATGTATGTATATCCTACACAAACAACTTATTATTTCTAAAAAAAATAATGACTACTGTCATTATTTTATTTCGTCTTTTATTTCATCAATATATTTCTTTAATTGTCTTGATTCAGGTCCTAAGATTATTTTTAATTGATTATCTATTTCAACTATTCCTTTAGCACCTAATTTTTGAATTCCTTCTTTGTTTGCTTTAGTTACATCATTAAGTGTGACAATGAAGCGAGACATATTAGATTCAGCAGAAACAATATTTTTCTTTCCACCTAATAGTTCTACTAATTTATTAAAATCAAGACCGGCATCTTTTTGAGTTGCCTTCATTACTGCTAATAAAATTACAATTAATATAGCTGCTATAATTACATACTTTAACATATCATCACCAATTACATTATACACTAATAAAAACAAAAAAACTAGGAATTTCCTAGTATTTTTTATTGTTCTGGATTATTTTCTTTCATGTATTTTTCTTTGTAGATATCATAACCACCATTTAGAATTTCAGTAAATTCTTTGTATTGGTCAGTTTCATATCCCATATGAAGAATTTTATCAATATCTTCATGGTTGAACGCATGAATTACATTAGCTTCTACAATTCCTTCTGGATAAGTACATCCACCATATTCATAAATTGTTTTCTTTGCTTCAGTCTCTGTACCATCTTTTTGAATTTGTGTTCCTGTAGGAAATACACAGTAACTTGTAATCATAAGTTCTTTTTTTGCTCCTTTTAGAAGCACTACTGTTCCAATTGGTAAAAATCTTTCTTTCATATTACCCCTCCTCTTTCTTTTTTAATAATTTTCAACAACTTCGTATTCGTTGTTATTGTTATTGTCATTATAATCATTTCCGAAATCATTTTCGAAATCTGAACTAATGATTTCGTAATCTTCATCAGATTCTTCTTGTTCTTCTTCTTTGTCCTTATCTTTCTTATCCATAATAATTTTTGCACCAATTCCAGCAGCTGCTGCGGCACTTAATGCTGCAGATGTTGGAATAACAAAATTATTTGCTTTTTCTTCAGTAACTTCTTCTTCATCACTTTCAGCAATACGGATAGTTTCTGTTTTATTTGTTTTATTCTTTGTTATTGAAGAAGCTAATGTTCCTTTTGTATCTTGTTCTCCGATTGTACCATCACTAGTTACTGCAGAACTTCCACTGAATGAATATCCACTACCTGAATATCCACCACCTCCGTGTGTAGATCCACTACTTCCTAGTGTTGTTGTTGAAACATTATTTTGAGCAAGAGAACCTTCAATTTGAGGTTTATTAACTGGATATTTACTACCACCACCAACAACTGCTGTTGAAGTAGGATATTGATAAGCAGATGGCCCTGTTGCTGGTCCTGTTGAAGTACCACCTACTTTTACACCTGAATCAGAAGTTGTAGTCTTAGTTGTAGTTGTTGTTGTACTTGTTGTCGGTTTTGTATTTGTTGATTTAATAGTACCAATACTTGTTGCTAAACTACTAGCTGGATTATACGTACTTGTTGTACCTGATGATGTGTTACTAAATGATCTTCCTCCACTACCAGTGTTGTGTGTAGGCTCTACTGTAGATGTTGTAGTGTTAGTTGTTGCTTTATTTGTATTATTAATTTTATTATTATATTTTTCTGTTTCTGTTTGGATTGCTTTTGTTAATGTTTCTCCAGTTGCTTGACTAACATTTATAGCATGTCCTGTATATGTTGTATTAGTAGTTACAGCTTTACTACCGTATCTTGCAACATTTTGTGCTGAATTAGTCGAATTATTTGAAGCACCTGAATACTGTGTTTCATAATATGGTTCTATTTTTACAGCAGGTTTAGCTAATTCAGCAACTTTTTCTGCGATTTTAACTTTTGCTGCAGTATTTTCATTAGTATTTTTAATAGATTGAAGTGTTTCTGCTCCAAATTGAGCACTCAATGGTGCACTAGCTGCAAGTTTATCTACTGCAGGTGGAACAACCTTTATTCCAAAATTACTTAATTGGTTGTATGAATTAGTTGCATACGAAGCAGTTCCTCCAACTGATGATGTACCAGTTACCTTATCTCCTAATTCTCCTAAGTCAGCATAGTTGCTAAGATCCTTAACTATCGCATCTTGACTATGTGTAAAGTTTTCTGTTTTCAAATTCTTTGCACTTATTTTATCTAGCTCCATTGAAGTCTTTTGCGTAACTTCTCCTTTTCCATAATCCTTGGCTTTTTGTCCTAATATTTGTTCAGCATCTCCTGAATTATTAAATTCTCCCTCATCTTGAGTATCTATTTTCTTCGCTTGGTCACTGAAAGATTTTATTCTACCATCCATTGTTTTAATTTGTTGTTTTACTAATTTCATTTCTGCAACTGTCTCAGTAGATGGATTACTTTCTGCTTTTAGTTTATTATATCGCTCAATTAAATCCTTTCTTTCATCTTCCATTTTATGAAGGTGATCATTTTTAATTTTATCCCCAATTCTACCAGCAGCATAGGCAATACTACCTTGAATTACGCCTCTTTTAACTCCTTGGAATACTGCCTCATTAAATGTCTTCCCTTGAAGTAATGATGTTTCAGTCCCAGAACCTAATCCACCTACACCGGCTACAACTGCATTAATTCCAGTTTCACCTATGTTAACTATTTTCGTATGTTCGGCAACTCCACCGGCCATTTTACCAATTGCAATATATCCTAATGCAGTTCCAAAACCTTTACAAATATTAGCCATTGTACCATTAGCACTCATTGCACTATATTTATTAACAAATTGACCAACACCTGTTTTATCTGTATATAAATTTGACATAATTGAACCAGCAAAATCATATTTAATTGCATCAGCAATCACATTTTGTGATGCTGTACCGGCAAAGCAATCAAATATACCACATCCGAAACCGACTAAACTTAAGCAAGCATCTCCCATATTTTCAAATGCAGCTATAAATCCTTCACCAATTTTTGCAAGTCCCATTCCCATTGTTGCAAATACTTTTTTATACCATGGGGCGTTATTATATTCTTGAATCTCTGCACATTTTCCTTCAATAGCATTTTTTAATTCATTTATATAATTTCTTCCACTTTCAGGGAATCCACAAATTATCTTTCTATTTTCTCCGACATCAATATATGCTCCACCTTGAACTTGTGAAAGATAATCAAAACCAGCATTTAATGCAGCTTCAGTTTGTGAAAGTGCACTATACGCTTGCTCTAATCTACTTATTGAATTTTTTATTGTTTCTTCTTTATAAACGAATCTTGCCATATGCCCTCCTATGTTTAACTCTAGGGTTGGAGTTTTATTCTTTTTGTTGTTTTATGTATTGCATAGTAAAGGGAGAAATAACTTTCTCCACTTACTATACACTGCATAAATGCAGTATATATTTTTTATTATTCTCCACTATATTTTAGTGCAGCTTCTACAGCCATTCTTAAGTTTGTTGCAGATTGTTTCATTTCTGCCATTGCTTCTGGTACGTCTGATCCATAATATTGGCACCAGTTATTTTTTACTTCATCTGACCATGTAGTTTCAATTCCATCTGGAATGTTTCTTTTGATTGCTGCATCTAATGTTTCCATACAGCTTTCCATTGTTTCTACAATGCTATCGATTTGTGCAGCATCTTCTGTTGCTGCTCCTGGAGTAATTGTAATATTCATATCTTAATCAACACCTTTCTTAAAAATTCTACTTCATTGAGCTTGCTAAATCGCTGATCATACTTGAGAATGATTGTTTTTGCATTCCCATATATTCTTCAGCATCATCAATTGTTTGTGCTAATTTATTAAATATATCTTCCTTTGCTTGGAATTTGTTTAATAAATCATTTGCTGGATCTCCCATAATGTCACCACTTGTAATTTCGGTAACTAAAGCTTGTAATCTTGCTAAATTACTTTTGTAATCTTCTCCTGCTGTTTCTAATGCATTTTTTAAATCTGCTAAACTTTCTTCTTCTACATGAATAGCCATGCTTTCACCTCCTATGGATTTTTAAGAATAATGCGTTTCGACAATCCGAACCCTTATCCTTATAAATCAATTTTATTATTTTTTTACTTTTTATGCAAGGTTTTATAGTAATCTTATACACTTTTTTTATAAAGAAAAAGGAGATTATTTTTATCTCCTTTTATTCATCTACAAAGTTAAAATTGTCACTTGGTTTTTCATCGTCATCTTCAAGTTCTTCAATGATTTCTGTTGAATCTTTAATTCCATATTCAACGTTCATATCATCTTCGCTTCCGTTCCAATCTTCTGATTCAATTTCATCTTTCTTTTCTTCATCATCATCGTCGTCTTCTTTTCTCCAGTTGTTATTACTATAGTCGATATAAGCTTTGGTTCCAATTCCAGCTGCTGCTGAAGCACTTAATGCTGCTGCAGTTGGGATGATGTAATTATTTTCAGTCTTTGTATCATTAGAATTGATTGGTTGATCAAGTTTTTTAACTTTTTCTTTACGAAGATTTGCTGTTGTAATTGAAGAAGCTAATGTTCCTACTCCAGCAGCTGCTTTAATCTTATCTTCTTTATCTTTACTATCATCTGAGAAGTCTAATGGTTTTCTATCTCCATCACCTGGAATACCTGGATTTACAGGTGGTACATATCCATCATCTCGTGTATTTGTATTTCTTGGTGTAGTTGTTGTCTTAATTGGATTTACTGTAATTGTATGAGTTGGTGTTGGTTCAGCTGGCTTAGTTGATGTTGGTATTGGATTAGTAGTACTCTTTGTTGGTGTTGGTTGTGTTGTAATAGGAGTTGGACTATGTGTTGGAATTTGAGTAATTTCTTTCTTTTCAAATGCGTCAGTATTAATTTTATTATTACTGTTTCCACCGCCACCTCCACTGTAACCACTAACCTTGTTACCAGAGCCGCCTTTTCCATTAAATTGATCTAATGTATATTTATTTGCATACTCACCTAATCTTGCATAGTCGTCAAACAAACTGATTCCTTCAGCTGCTGCTGCAAGTTGTCCTGGAGAATATGCATCTCTATTATTATAAACATCAATTGCACTTACAGTTGCTTCAATATCTTTTTTTAGACTTGTCATTAATTGTTTTAGTTCTTCAGTATCTTTTTTGAAATCATTTACGATTTCTTCTGTATTACTTCCTCCATATGAAGGAATATCTAGATCATATAGTAAGTTATCTTCTGCTAAACAGTTATTTTTAACTACACCATAGAAACCATTTAGATTTTGTAAATTATTAATAGCTTGATTACTATTTTCATCTGCTTTTTCTGCAAGTGAAATTAGTTCAGTTAGTTTTTCTAATCCAGCAGAAACGCTTTCCTTATCACAGTGAACAACACCTTTTGATAAGTTTCCATGGATATATGCTTGCTTTAATTCTTCTTTTGTCATAGATCCCAACCACTATCCTTTCTGCTCCAATCCTTCTTTGTATTGTATGGTGGATTAGTACCATAATAACGATAATAATCTTTTGCTACACATAATTGGAAATCATGAACGAATGGTGCTCTTTCACCTGCGGCATCAATAAACTCTTGCATTGGAATACGATATGTTCTATCAATTTTATCTATTATTTCATCAATTCTTACTTCATAAGTTTTCTTATCAACATACAACTTATTCTTTCCTAATTGATCTCTTAATAATTCTAGTTCTGCTGAAATATTTCTAATATCATCAACTACTGATTGATATGTTTGAAGTTCTTTTCTTACTGAGTCTACATTTACACAATATCCTTCAAGTGCTCCTTCATTAGCTTGTGGTGTATTTTCTCTTATTTTCTTTTTAGCATATCTATCTGCGTCTTTCCAGTTTCCTTCTCCAAATACTTCACCTAAGTAAGTAATTGGATTCCACATATAAGAGGTTACATAATCATCATATTTCTTTTTTATGTTTTCATAATAAGTTCTTGGATTATCTGCATCTTCAATAAACTTTTTATATGTAGGTCTATTCATTAATTGAGCACAATAACCGCTGTAGCTTTTATTCATTCCCATATAATCACATCCTATTTTATCTTATAATAACATTTTACTTGTTTTTTAAGATAATATCAATAATTTATTAATAAGATATCCAAAAAAATGCAAAGAAAAAGTCAATGTAAATTCATTGACTTTATTTTTCTTATAATTCGTTTTCTTCAATGATAAATCCGTCCATAGAACCTTTTTTATTATCTTCAACTTCCATTTGTTTACGGATTTCATCTTTTCCTTG
Organism: uncultured Bacillota bacterium; assembly: GCA_946407495.1. Lineage (GTDB taxonomy): Bacteria > Bacillota_I > Bacilli_A > RF39 > UBA660 > RUG14891. The sequence continues at coordinate 10,728 of CAMJOB010000006.1, forward strand.
TGTTTTATTAACAACTTCTTCAAGTACAACTCTTTGATTTGTTTTATCTGGTCTACTTTCTTCTCTTTCTTCTTCATCTTTTTCTTTTGCTTGTTTTACGTATACTTTAGTTCCAATACCAGCTACACTTGCGGCACTTAATGCTGCTGCAGTTGGTAATACGTATTCTTGTTGTTCATCGGTTGTTGTAGAAGTGTTTTGATTAATTGGTTTATTAATCTTAGAAATAGTTCCAAGTGAACGAGCTTGTGTAGAAGTAATTGATGAAGCTAATGCACCTTGTTGTCCTGATGCAGCGATTCCTTTTACTGCTCCTAGTTTAACTTTTTCTGCCTCTTGTTTAGTAACAGTAGCAGTTGTTCCTCCAAAACTGTATCCTTGTGATGAGAATCCTCCACCACCATGGACAGTACCACTTGTTCCTGTAGTTGTATTTGTTGTTTGTACTTGTTTATTTGTATTACTTTTAATAATATCGTCTTTATTGATTTGTTCAACCTTGATGTTTCCATCTCCTGTTGATACTTTTCCAGTAGCTGATTTTTCAAATGTATCTTCTGATTCGCTAGCAAGATTTTTATTTTTGCTATCCATGTATTCTTTTTGTACTTCTTCTGGTTTTTTGTATTCAGTAGCTTGTGCTGCTTGGAAACTTGTTGTTTGAACATCTTGAACACTCTTAGGAGATGCTGTAGTAGTTACTGCACGTTTTACAGTTCCACCAGCACCACCAGATGATCCTCCTGAAACTTTATTTTTTTGGAATGTGCCATTAGCTATCTCTTCTGCAGTTTTTGTTCTTTGTGGAATAGTTGCTCCTAATTCAGGATTTTCTGCAGCAATTCTTTCATAGTCTTCAAATAAACTAATTCTTGATGCAGCTGCTTTTAGTTCCTCTGCAGAGTATTTATCGCTATTGGCATACATTTCAATAGCTTCTTTTGTATTTACAATATCAGTTCTTAATTTTTCTACTGCTTCTTTTGTTTCTGTTGTATAAGTTGGAAAATCATTTAAAATATTTTCTGTATTATCATCTTTTCCCCATGAAGGTATATCTAGATCATATAGAACATTATCTTCTGATAGACATCCGCTTTGAACAACACCATAAAACCCATTTAAGCCTTTGAAATCTGAGATACACTTATTAACACTATCAATAATGTCATTGGCGTTATTTACATATGTTAATAACTTTTCAATTCCTTCATTAACTTCTTTCTCGTCACAATGAAGAACTGTTGTAGCGCAACCTTTAGTAGTGAACGCTGTATTGAATTGTTCTCTTGTCATTTCGTCCACCCCTTACCAGATCTATCCCAGTTTTTCTTAGTATGATAAACTCCTAGTTTTCCAAAGTAACGATAGTAATCTAATTCTACTGCTAGTTGGAAATCTTGAACAAAATCTGCTCTTTCAGTTGCTGAGTCTACAAACTCTTGCATAATTCTTCTATATTTAGTCAATTTTTCTTTAATTTCATCTATACGTATTTCATAGTTTTTATTATCAACGTACATTCTTTCTTGTCCAACTTGTTCTTTAACTTCTTCTAGGTGATTTAATAATTGACTCATGTTATCAACTTCAGTTTGAACTCTTTGACATATTCCTTTAATTGCTGCTGAGGAAACAATATATGATCCACAGTTTGTTTTCTTTGGTTCTGCCTCAATAGTCTTTCTACGAGCTTCTTCTTTTGCAGCTATAAAATTCGTTTGAGAGATATTATTTGTATTAACTGTATTTGTACATTGATTATTTCTATATCCATAATCTCCAGAAGCTCTATATAAGTATTGTTTATTTGAATTTATACTCATTAAAAATTGAGTTTGCTTTTGGTTCATATTTTCATATAAAACCTTAGGTGAATCAGCATCTCTAATAAATTTTTGATATCTTTCTTGTTGCATTAATTGTTGACAATGTGATCCATATGCTCCATCCATGCTCATTCTAATCACTTCCTATCCTATAATATATATTTTACTTTTTTTTTACAATTATTACAACTACTTAAATACTTATTTGACAAAAAAAAGACTACTCTTCTGTAGTCTTTCCTTCATATTTTTGTTTATAGATTTCATATCCTCCATTTAGGATACCAGTAAATTCTTTATATTGATCAGTTTCATATCCAACAAATAGGATTTTATCTATATCAGCATGGTTAAATGCATGAATTACATTTGCTTCAACAATTCCTTCTGGATATGTACATCCACCATATTCATACATTTTTTTATCTGCTTCTTTTTCTGTACCATCCTTTTGGATTTGAGTTCCTGTTGGGAAAATACAGTAACTAGTAATCATTAATTCTTTTTTAGCACCTTTTAGTAAAACAACTGAACCAATTGGTAAAAATCTTTCTTTCATAGCTTTAGCCCTCCTTATTGTACTTCTTCTAATTCACTTCTATTTGATGCTTCATATTTTTCGATAATTGAATCAGCGCTGTAGCTGTAATCATCGTCATCATCTAGTGAATTATTATTTTCTGTTCCATAATCAATTCTAATATCATCTTCAGAACCATTCCATTCTTCAGAAGTATATCCGTTATTTTCTTCTCCTTCGAATTCTTCATTTTGATTGTTCTTTTGATGATCCATATATGCTTTAGCACCAATTCCTGCTGCTGCAGAAGCACTTAATGCTGCAGCTGTAGGGATAACATAATTTGCTTTCTCTGAAGTTGATGCTGTAGTATCGATTGGTGAATTGATTTTTAATGTTTCGTTTCTTCTGTTCTTTGTACTTGAGATAGAAGAAGCTAAAGTTCCTTTTCCAGAAGCAGCTGTTGATGTTCCTGTCTTTGTAGAACTTGTTGTAGTAGTTGATGTACCATCTTTTGAAGTAGATCCTCCAAAACTGTATCCAGAACTTGAGTATCCACCACCACCATGTGTGGTACCACTACTTCCTGTGTATGTTGAACCTCCACCAGTGTATGTTGTTCCTCCTGAACGAGTTGATCCTCCTGTTGATGTACTTCCACCAGTGCTTGTTGTTCCTCCTGTATTTTTTGAAGGATTATTATTTCCTATATATGAGCTTCCACCACTTTGTGATCCACTTGATGAATTTCCACCTATATCACTAATTGATCTATAATTTCCTGTAGTAGCTTCATTAGTTGGTGCGTTTGGAACATCTACTGTTCCAGCACTAACTGGTGTAGCATTATTTGGAGCAGCTGAAACTGTTCCTCCGCCACTTGAAGATCCTCCACCTGAAGAATAACCACTTACTTTTCCACCACCAGATGATCCTCCACTTGAAACTGTAGAACCACCACCAGCAGTATTACCGCCAGTTATTCCAGTACCAGGATTTGTTGCAGCTTTTAGTTGAACTCTTTCTTGTTCAGGTAAAGCTGTTGGCATTTCTATATTTTTAACTGCAACATCTCCTACTCCTGATGTCGCAATTCTTGCATTAGATTCTAATGAAGCTTCTCTTACTCTAGGAACTAATGCAGTACCTGCCGTTAATACTTGTCCTACAGTATTGCTCTTTGTAGCGACATTTAATGCTCCAGTTCCAACATGTGTTATGGCATCTCCTGTCCAGTCTACTGCTTTTCCTAGCATTGTTCTTGCTCCTTCTTCTCCAAGAAGTTTTGTAGTAATTCCTGATGTTTTTTCTACAACTTTAGCTCCACCATTTTCAACTAAACTTACAGTTTTTTCTCCAACACTACGTACTCCAGACATTTTTTCACTATTAGTCATGAAGTCATCAATTTTATCTGTCATTTTATTTTCATAGAAGTTATTTTTTCCAAATTTAGATGAAAGTTTTTCACCAATCTTACCACCAGCATAGGCAAGTGCAGCATCTGTTGCTCCACGTTTAACACCATATGCAAAGGATTCATTAAATGATTTACCTTCGATTAATCCTTGCTCTGTACCAGATCCTAATCCTCCAACACCAGCAACGATAGTATTTGCCGTAATACTACTTAATCCAGTAGCACCACCTGTAGCAGCAGCTATAGCAACATATCCTACTGCAGTACCAACACCTTTGATGATATTTGCGCATGTACTATCTTTAGAAAAATAACTATATTTATCAAAATAATTGTTTAAAGGTGACATTACTGTTCCAGCTGCATCAAATTTTACTATTTCTCCACAGGCATTTTGAAAATCTTTATTAAAGATTCCACCAACGAATCCTACTAAACTTATCGCAGCATCTCCGATACTTTCAACCGCACTTAATAAACCTTCTGTAAATTTAGAAAATGCAAGACCAATAGAAGAAAATATCTTTTTCCACCAAGGGGCGTTATTGTAATCCTCGATTTCATCTCTTTTACTTTCTATAGCTTTTCTTAAATCATTAATGTAATCTTTTCCTTCGTTTGGTAGATTACAAATAACTGTTTTATTTGTACCTAAGTCTATGCATCTACTTACACCTTGTACATTTTGTAATTGTGCAAATGCGTTTTCTAATGCAGATTCTGTAGTATTTAGTGTTGCAGCGGCATCATTTAATCTGTCGATTGAAGCGTTAACCTTACTAGCTTCATATGTATATCTTCCCATATTTCCTCCTATTATCCATCTTGTTGTGGTATAAGATTTCTATTCTTTTTTTAAACAAAAATTGAAGAAGAAGTGTTTTCTTCTCCTATTGTTGATTTTGACTATTTGCCACTTGTGCTCTATATTCTTGAAGTTCATTATATTGTTGAGACCAAATAGCATTAGCTGTATTTTGAATTGAGTTTGCAAAGTCTATAATACTCTTTTCTACTTGTCCTAGTGCGTCTCTTACTTGATCAAAACTATCTTCCATAGTTTTTCCTTCAACTTCTAGAGCACCTTTTCCACAATATCCTTTAGCATCATCTACTTTTCCTGCAGATGTTGCGAAGTCATGTGCTGCTTCACAAATTTTAGTGCAAGCTGCTTGAACTCCGTTTACATCAATCATTTGACTTTCGTCTGTAATTCCATAAGTTTGAGCCATCTATTATCACCTTTTCTTTCTTTATATAGTGTATAGTAAAGGGAGAAATAGCTTTCTCCACTTACTATACACTGCATAAATGCAGTATATATTTTTTATTATTCTCCACTATATTTTAGTGCAGCTTCTACAGCCATTCTTAAGTTTGTTGCAGATTGTTTCATTTCTGCCATTGCTTCTGGTACGTCTGATCCATAATATTGGCACCAGTTATTTTTTACTTCATCTGACCATGTAGTTTCAATTCCATCTGGAATGTTTCTTTTGATTGCTGCATCTAATGTTTCCATACAGCTTTCCATTGTTTCTACAATGCTATCGATTTGTGCAGCATCTTCTGTTGCTGCTCCTGGAGTAATTGTAATATTCATATCTTAATCAACACCTTTCTTAAAAATTCTACTTCATTGAGCTTGCTAAATCGCTGATCATACTTGAGAATGATTGTTTTTGCATTCCCATATATTCTTCAGCATCATCAATTGTTTGTGCTAATTTATTAAATATATCTTCCTTTGCTTGGAATTTGTTTAATAAATCATTTGCTGGATCTCCCATAATGTCACCACTTGTAATTTCGGTAACTAAAGCTTGTAATCTTGCTAAATTACTTTTGTAATCTTCTCCTGCTGTTTCTAATGCATTTTTTAAATCTGCTAAACTTTCTTCTTCTACATGAATAGCCATGCTTTCACCTCCTATGGATTTTTAAGAATAATGCGTTTCGACAATCCGAACCCTTATCCTTATAAATCAATTTTATTATTTTTTCGCAACTATTGCAAGGTTTAATTTCAAATTTTACAACTCATATATGATTTTTACTATACTGGGTAAATTCCCATACTATTTTCTATTCTTTTGAATACATTAATATAGAAATAGTCTTTTCTATTTCTGAGAGGAGGTAATTATGAATTGCGATAATAAAATATGTGGTTGTATTGGTGAAATACTAAATAAGATTCTTTTATTACAAAAGAACAACTCTTATGATGATTGTTTTGTTGGATGTGATAAACCTTTTTTAGGACCTAGTCCTAGTGTATTAACTTATAATACTAGACCAATTACTCTATTCAATCGTTATACTGGAGAACCTTGGAGTTTTAGTTATACTTCTGGTGAGACTACAGCTAATTCGACTGTATTACGTGTTGAGTGTTTAGATGATTGCTGCTGTACTTGTAGAATACTAGGTGCTGGTGAAGCTGAAGGAACTTATACTAATACTAGTGAATTTGTAACAATTGATTTAAACAGTGTTGGTTGTATTAGATGTTTTGCAGATACCTTTGTTGATGGAATAGCATAAAAAAAATAAGAAGTTTTTCTTATTTTTTTATCTTAATATCAACTATTTTATTTATTGGTATTAGTTTATTATTCTCTGTTAGTATTTCTTTATTTCCTTTAGATATAATTTTTGTATCATAAACATTATCTTCAGTTTCAATTAATACTCTTGTATTATAATCTCCTAATCCTGTATGAATACTTCTTAAAGTATCTTCTACATTATTATTTATTTGTTCTTCTACTATACACATTTCTTTATTATTTCTTTTATATGATCTATTTGTAGATTGATATATATTTGGTAAACTATTCATTTTTAATCTCCTTTTGATATATTTTATGTTTTTACAATTATTTTTGAACTATTTTGATATAATAATGATTAGGAGGGTTATATGAAAAGTAAAATTAATGTACGTATTGTTATACCAGTTGTTTTACTTGCAATTATAAGTGTTATTACTATTTATAGTGCAAGGATATATACTTCACCTACTCTTGGTAACTTAGCATTAAAACAAACAGCATGGTATTTAATAGGTATTGTTTTAGTTATTATTTTATTAAGATTAAAAAATGAATATATATTTAGGCATACATGGATACTCTATATAATAGGCAATGTTGTACTACTTGGATTACTGTTATTTGGTACACCTATTAATAGTAGTAAATGTTGGATTATACTTCCTGGTGTTGGTAGTGTCCAGCCTAGTGAGTTTATGAAGATTATATTAATGCTAGTACTTGCTACTATGATTCACAATTTTAGAAGTGATTATAAGAACCCTACTGCTTGGGAAGAATTCTTATTTTTAATTAAATCTTTCTTAGTAGTATTACTTCCATCGGTTCTTACTTTCTTAGAGCCTGATACTGGTTGTGTACTTATTTATCTAATAATATATGCCTTTATGATATTTGGTTCTGGTATTAGACTTAGATGGTTTATTAGTGCATTTATAGTATTAGCTTTATTAGTAAGTGGAATCTTGTGGTTATACTTTTATAAAGAAAATACATTTATTAGTATATTTGGTAGTTCTATATATTATCGTTTGGAAAGAATATTTGATTGGCAAAGTGGATCAGGATTGCAACTTGAGAATGCTTTAGCAGCGATTGGTTCTGCTGGATTATTTGGACATGGTTTTAATAACACTCCTATTTATTTTCCTGAAGCTTCAACTGACTTTATCTTTGCAGTATATGCTTCTAACTTTGGATTTATTGGAGTACTTGGACTTCTTGGATTAATATTCTATTTAGATTTACAAATTATATTACTTGCTAGAAAAAGAATGACTGATACTAATCATTTTATGGTAGCTGGTATTCTTGGAATGCTACTCTTCCAACAAATACAAAATATAGGAATGACTGTTGGTTTATTACCAATAACTGGTATTACTCTTCCATTTATTTCTTATGGTGGATCTAGTTTATTATCTTATATGTTAATTGTAGGAATATTACTTAATGTTTCTAATGAAAGAGAAATGACTTATAGATACAAATAAAAAGACTCTAATTAAGAGTCTTTTTCATTTAATACTTTTTCATATATTTCTTTTAGTTGTTGACCTATTAAATTGATATCTCTTGCTTGTGCTACTTCGTAAGCTTTCTCACCTAACTTAGGAAGTTCTCCATTCATAATCTTACGAATCTTATCTTCGAAACCATCTACATCTTTTGCTTTATACACATGTACTCCATCTTGTAGCCATTCTTCAAAGATTGGAATATCTCTTACAACAGCTGTTGTCTTACAAGCGCATGCTTCGATAATTGGAATTCCTTCAGTTTCTTCAAATGTTGGGAATAGATAAACATCACAACCATTTAAAGCTTTCTTGATCATTTCTTGTTCTACATAACCTGCAAAACATAAATTATCTAGTTTAGTTTTAACTGCATGTCTTACTTCTGATGTTGCAGCTGTTAATGGACTATATCCAAACCAAATAAATTTATATTCAGGCATACGTTTAGCTAATTCTACAAAATCAACTATACCTTTTCTTTCAATGTATAATCCTATACCAACAATAATCTTATCATTTTTACTATATCCATAAGCTTTACGGAATTCTTTTCCAGCTTCTTTATCTAATTTAAATTTTTCTAATTCAATCCCATTAGATATAGCATAAATATCTTTTTCAATTCCATATCCTTCTAATAATCTTTTGGAATATGGAGTTGGAGTAATAATAACATCTCCTAAACTATAACATGTTGTAATCCACTTCTTGAAAGCAGGAGATATTTGTTTACAAAAAATAAAACCATTTTTAAAATCTTCTTCTGTACTATGAGCGTGATAAACTATTTTTTTACCTTTTCTTCTAGCAAGTTTAGCAAGTACATATGAGTTTGGCCCATAATAATTTATATGAATAATATCATAATCATCAGATGTAGAAGTTGTATATTCTACTCCAGCAGACTCAAGCGCTTTCATTTGGTGTTTAATAGCTTTTCCAAGTCCACTTTTAGCGAATAACTTCTCACCTTCTGTATATAATAAAACTTTCATTTCTTAAATCACCACTAGCAACATTATAATGTTTTTCACAAAAAAAGACAAGTTATACTTGTCTTCGGTAGTCTCATTATCTTACTCTTTTTATTTGTTTCATATTGGCATTACTACTTGCAAGATTTCTTAATTTCATAAATGAAATAGCAAATAGTATTACAACAAATATATAGAATAATACAGTAAATAATGTGTTGTTTGTAAATACACAGAAGTCATATATACCATGAATAACGACTGGTATTAAAATACTTTTTACTAGAGCCATAAATTCTAGATTATCTCTTCTTATATAATGGATCTTAGCAACTGTTAAGTAGTAACTCATAAATATTCCATAAGCTACGTGTCCTGGTATAGCAAATAAACCTCTTTGGAACGCTAGATTTACTGAGTTAGCATTTAATACATATATTAAGTTTTCAAATGTTGCAAAACCTAGGGCTACAAATACGGCATATACAATAATATCGTATGATTCATCATATTCTTTATTTTTATATCCTAAGATATATATTACAACCCATTTACATATTTCCTCTACAAAGGCTATTTCTAAGAATACTTTAACGAATAATTCCAGAAAGTTCATAGATTCTGTTGCTTTTGCAAAGAATGGAATTATTAGTTCCAGTACTTTACTTACACCTAATACCACTAATGAAGATGTAACTCCCATACAGAATAATAAAGCTAATAATGTAACTGGTTCTTTACCTTTATCAATTTTATAAGTATAGAAACCGATAATAATTGCCGGTAATATTGATACTAAAATTAAAATAATGTCATTTATTTTCATCTTTTCACCTACTTTTACTATAGTCATTATAGCATAAAAAAAACTTCGTTTAGAAGTCTTTTTTATTAATATTTGTAGATTGGAATATCCATTCCTTTATCTTTAATTTCTTTTAATAATTTCTTTTCAATTTCTTTAGGTAGATATACTACAATACTAGAATTATAGAAAATACAAATAATAGTCTTACCAATAACTACACCCTTAATATTTTCTTTAGCAATCGTTACTGTATTACCATTTGTCTTATCTGCGATGGATTCTTTATTAACTTTTATTTCTCCTTTAATATTATCTTTTTCAGATAAAAGTGTACTAAGGATAATTAAGTAATAGAATACATTAGAACAGAATAATACTAAGATAAATGTAGTTCCTATATCTGCAAAATTCTCAATTAAACTTACTGGACAATTAACTGATTTTAATCCATATCCTATCGCAACTATTAATAATGAACATACTATTAATATTATTGGCATGTTAATTCTTAATTTCTTTCCTTTTAGGATAAAGTGTTTGTTTAAACTGATTTTTACTAATTCTTTTAAAGTTTGGAATGATTTTTCTAATTCATATTCGATTTTCATATTTGCCTCCTACTATGATTTCATTATAACATAAAAAAGACAAAAAAAAGAACTTTTTCAAGTTCTTTTGATTTTCTTATGGTGGAGCATAGCGGGATCGAACCGCTGACCTCCACGGTGCAAACGTGGCGCTCTCCCAGCTGAGCTAATGCCCCATAAATTCGTCTCTTTCACAAGCGACAAATAGATTATAGCACCTCTATTTTTTAAATGTCAACGATTTTTAGTACTTTTTTGTTAATTTATCGTACTTTTTCCTTAAAAAATCACGTTCTAAGGTATATTTACCCTCTTCTTTTATTAGATGTCTATTATTCTTATAAAAACTATTGGGATTGTATATTATTTTACATTTTTTATAATTGATTGGATTTTTATATCTTTCGAATAAGAATTTTTCATATCTTATAGAATTATATTTACTTTCTTTAGTTACTTTAAATATTAAAAATAGAATTATTATTATTGAGTTTATTTTTATATTATTTAAGTATATTAGACTTAGAATAATTATTACTAAATAACTTATTGTGATTGATAGTTTAAATGATGTTTTATAGGGAATTAGTTTTTGTAGAAATAGATTTATTAGTTTTCCACCATCTAGTGGATAAATAGGTAATAAATTAAATATTAGTATAGCGTAATGATAGATACTTATTGTTGATGCGTAATATGGGAAGGTACGTATTAGAACTAGATATGTAATGTGTTGTATGATTGGTCCATTTATTAAGATAATTAATTCTTTTAAGATTGAGTAATTTAGAGGTATATCTATTTTGGATAATCCTCCATAGGGATATATTTCTATTTTATCTATATGTAGACCAAATAATAATGCAGAATAAAAATGCCCCATTTCATGGAATATTACTAATATTGTTATAAATACTAGTGTATGAAATGAGGCTGTTAAGATACTTAATAATATAAATAGATAAGTAAGTTTATGTACTTTAAATATATTTTTTATATTCAACAGGTTTTCCTTCTTTTTGAAATTCTAGATAGAGTTCATTACTATTAGTTGCTCCCAATAGTTTACCTTGATCAATATAGTCATATATATTAACATTTATATCTTTTAGATTACCATATATGGCATCTACTCCATCTGTTTGTTCTATTACGATACATTTACCATATTCATCTTTTTCTCCTACAAAAACTACTATTCCTTCTTGGATTGAAGGAACCAAATAATTATCTTCTACTGTTAGTCTTACTCCATTTTTATCTTTCTTAAGATTTGTATAACTTAGTTTTTCTTTAAATACTGGTTTAGTATTTTTTACTAGATTCTTTGTAGGTATAAAGTCACCAAATAGCGTATTATACTCTTCTTTTATTTTCATAAAGTCGATGTTTTCTTCATAGACCTTTTTCTTTATATATTCTTTTAGAGATGGTTGCTGTTTAATACCTATTAAGATCATTAGAGTAATTATTGTAGTAATTAGAGATTGATTTAAAAATAATTTTACTTTCTTTTTTAGGACTAATTTTCTTTTTATTGTTGTTTTATTTTCCATATATTTCTCCTTTATTAAAATATATGAAAAAAAAGAATAAATATTCTAATTAATATCTATTCTTGTTAATTTCTTTGGTAATATCTTTAAGATAAAGTTTACTACTTCTAAATATATTACATTTAAAATAATTGAATGAGTTATTTTATAAATTACTTCTTGTGGTGTAATTGGGACTAATTGGAATATTAAGATCATTAAAGACATTAATAATTCATAGATTATTATTAATCCTATTACATATAAACTATTTTTTATTGGAGCAATATCTAGATTCTTATAAATGGTACGAATTATTAGTCCAAATAACATAAATACTAAAGCATCATAGAACAATAAATTCGTATATAGTAAATCATAGATAAATCCAGTTATAGCTAAAAGTATAAAATATTCTTTTTGTTTTTTACGATAGAATGGATAGATTATAAATAAACTTACTATTGTTAACATTGGAGTAAGTATAGATAAATCATTTTCTAGATATGGAAGTAGATTGGTAAGTAGTCCATCTAAATATAATGAGATAGCAACTATTGTTATTGGTAGCATTAATCTACTGTTTTAAGTACAGTTACGTAATGAATATTATTAAAGTCTTGTGTTGTTTTTACATAGACATCATTACTTAAGTTGTACTTATCACTTTCTATTTTTTCTACTGTACCAATATATATTCCTCCTGGGAATACTCCTCCTAATCCACTAGTTAGAACTCTATTACCTACTTCAACATGAGCTGTTTTATTAACACCTACTAGTTTTAATAATCCTTTTTCTACATCATAGCCATTTAAGATAGCGATGTTTTCTCCATCATTCATCTTAATAGATACGCTTACTTTATAATTAGTATCATCTGATGTAATTAGTTTTATTTCTGATGAGTTGTGATAACTCTTAGATATTTTACCTAATAGACCATCCTTAGTAATAACAGCCATTCCTTCTTTAATACCATCTTTAGTACCTTTATCTATCATCATATTATTAAACCAATATGCTTTATTACGAGATAGAATAGTCGCATTTATTGCTTTATAACTAGTTAGAGTACGATTAAGTTCTAATTGTTTTTTTAATTCTGCTATTTCTTTTTCTAAAGATTCGTTTACGTTTTTTTGAATTAAATAACTCTTACTTTGATCTACATCTTTTTCACTATTAAATAGTTTTAATGGAGAGAATAATACTTCATTAGCTGTCGTACTAATAGTCTTTAAAATATTCTCTACAAAAGTTATCTTTCTTACGAAGGTAAATGATATTACTAATAGAATAACTACACCTACTATTGATAGGCTTATCCATAATTTGTTTTTTTGTTTTTTGTGATACATCAAACGACCCTCCTATTTCATATTCATTATAGTTTATTTTTATTTGATTGAAAAGTTCTAATTTCACCATGTTCATAGAAACTATAATAATTATTATTCCCAACTATAATATGATCTATTACAGGTATGCCTTGGAGATTTCCTAAAGAGATTAGATTATTAGTAAAGTCTAAATCTTCTCTACTTGGAGTTAAATCATTAGATGGATGATTATGAAGTACTACTATACTTGAAGCACTTAACAGATAAGCTTCTTTAAATATCTCTCTTGGATGAGTAACACTCTTATTAATTGTTCCTATAAAGAGAAGTTTTTCTCCAATTAGTTGTTGTTTATTATTGAAATAGATGGCATAAAAATATTCTTGTTTTATATCATAAAATAGATATTTAGTATGTTCATATATTTTTATTGGAGTATTCAGTTTCTTTAAGGGAGTATTCTCCTTTAGAAAGATTCTTTTACCTAGTTCTATAGTTGCCAATAACTCCATAGCTTTTACTTCACCTATTCCTTTAATACTAGTTAGTGAATTAATTGTTAGATCTTGTAGTTTTGTTAATGGATATTTCTTTAATAATTCAATAGATAAATCATTTACATTTTTCTTTTTAGTTCCACTTTTTAAAATAATACTTAATAGTTCTACATCACTTAGATTAGATACTCCTACTTCTTTTAGTCTTTCTCTAGGACGAGAAGTTATTGGTAAATCTTTTATTTTATAATTACTCATAAATATACACCTCTATATAGTTATTCGTAATTATTTTTAGTTTTCCAATTTTTTTTCGTAATTTGATAGAACAACTTCTTCTATTGTGTATACCTCATTTTTACGATTAGTATTTTCTATTAAAATATCAAATTCTTTTACATTATTAATGAATTCTTCACTTTCAACTTTTATTTCTTTTAAATATGAAGATACCCCATCTTCTTCATAGAACTTTTTTAATTTTTCTGCATTATCAAGATTACTTGTAATAGCTAGATAAACGTAATACATATTATCTTTTTCTAATACTAATTTTGGAGATATATCTCTTGTTTCTTTTTGCATACTATCTTTACTACTATATACCCCTTGTTGGAGACAATAGAATTTATCTTGTTCTTTAAAGACATTTAATATTTTGGGATTAATATTTTTATAGAGATGGTTTCCTACTAAGATTCCTCCTATTAGAAATATTAGACATCTAATTATTACTTTTTTCATAGTATCACCAATTATAGATTAACTAATAACTGATACGAAATATGTCAAAAAAAGAGGAAGATTATTCTTCTTCCTCTAATTCTACTTTAATAATTTTATTTTCTTTACTATCTTTTAGAATTAAATCTTTAATAGTAAGAGTTGCTTTAAAGTCTTTTTCACATAATTGAAGCGCTTCTTTTAGACTATTTGTTGTTTCTAATTCTAGAGTTGAAACTATAGTTTTTAATGAAACGTTATGATTTGTTTTTTCTCCACGTACTTGACTAATTATATCTATAATTGTATCTGCTTCTTTTAATTCTTCTTTGAAGTTATATTCTAATGGAATTATTGTTGTTGTATGAATTGAATTATTAGTATGATATAACTCTTGGAATATTTCTTCTGTTATATATGGGAAGAATATTGAGAAGTCTTGTAGCAATTTATAAAGTAAGATATAAACTGTTCTTTGTCCTGAGTAACGTGCACCATCTCCAAATTCCTCTGGTCTATATAATCTATGTTTTACTATTTCAATGTAGTTATCACAGAAATTCCAGAAGAATTTTTCTAGTGAGTTTAATGCTAATCCTACTTCATATTCATCTAGATATTTTAGATATTGTTCTTCCATCTCTTGGTATTTATCAATAATCCATTTATCTAAATATTCTGTAGGTATAGTATCACTATCTTTATAGTCTTGTAGATGCATTTCAATAAACTTAGATACGTTCCAAATCTTATTTATTAATTTCTTTCCTCTTAGTAGAGTTTCATCTGAATAAACTATATCTGTACCTAATCTACCAGTACCTGCCCAATAACGTACAGCATCAGCACTATATTGATCTATTAATTCAATTGGTTCAACTTTACTATTACCTTTTGATTTAGAAATTTTTTCACCTTTGCTTGCCATAACGAATCCTGAAATCATTACATTTTTCCATGGCATTTGACCAAAGTGATAGAAACTCTTAACGATTGTGTAGAAGTCCCAAGTACGAATTATTTCAGAAGCATTAGTTCTTAGAGACATAGGTTTTAGAATATCCTCATAGTTTTCTTTTTCTCCATAGCGCATATTAATTAATGGAGTAACTGATGAAGTTGCCCATGTATCCATGATATCTTTATCTGGAATAAATTCTTTACAATGACATTTAGGACATTCTTTAATAGATGGTTTATCTGTTAATGGATTAACTGGTAAATCTTCTGCTTTGGCAAGAATAGTTTCTCCACAGTCTTTACAATACCAAACTGGGAATGGTACTCCGAAATATCTTTGTCTTGAGATACACCAATCCCATAAGATATTCTCAACCCATTCTTTATAACGGTTATGCATATATGCAGGATGCCATTTAATTTCTTCTCCTATTTTTAAGAAATCATCTTTATGATTCATAATGTCGATGAACCATTGATTCATTACGGCATACTCTACTTCTTTTCCACATCTTTCATGAGTTTGAACTTCATGTTCTAAGTCTTCAATGTGGTCAACATATCCACCTTTATCTAAGTCTTCAATAATTTGTTTTCTAGCTTCTTTAATCTTTAAGCCACCATATGTTGGAATATCTTCTTTAATTCTTCCATCATCAGTGAAAATATATTTAAGTGGTAAATTATATTTTTTCCACCATTCAATATCTGTTTGATCTCCGAATGTACAGCACATAACGATACCAGTACCTTTATCCATAGCAACTTTCTCATCTGACATGATTGGTACATCTAATTCTAATACTGGAATATGAGCAGTCTTACCTATCATATGTTTATTCTTTTCATCATTAGGATTTACAAATACACATACGATTGCAGGTAAAAGTTCTGGACGTGTTGTAGCGATTATAAATTCTTCATTAGTTTCTTTAACTGTAAATTTAATATAATTAAAAGTTGTTTTTATTGTTTTAGTTTCAAGTTCTGCTTGAGCAATTGAAGTTAAGCATTCATTACACCATAGAGCTGGACTTTCTTTATGGTAGCAATGTCCTTTTTCTACTAAGTCTAAGAATGATCTTTGTGATATTTTGATTGTTGATGGAGCAACTGTCTTATAATGAATATCCCAATCAGTACTTACACCCATTCTACTGAATAGTTCTTGGAATTCTGCTTCATATTTATCAGTTGTTTCATAACATAGTTTATTAAACTTTTCTCTTCCTATTTCGTGAGCACGTGCTCCTTGTTCTTTTTCTACTAGTCTTTCACTAGGTAATCCATTGTCATCAAATCCAAATGGATAAAATACATTATAGCCTCTTATTCTTTTATATCTCGCAATCATCTCTGTTTGCGTATATGAGAATATATGACCGATATGGATTTTACCATTAACTGTTGGTGGTGGTGTATCTATTGAGAATATTTCTCTTTGATCTTGTTTAAATTCATAAATTTTATTTTCTTTCCAATAATTGCGCCACTTTTCTTCTTTCTCTGTGGCATTATACTTTTTATCTAACATAATTAATCTCCTTTTATTTTTTTATTTTTTTTAGTGTTGTTAATTACGCTAGACTCGTACATGGTCACCCTTCCAAATAAATTTCATAATATCACTTCTTTCTTAAACAAAAAAAGATGGTACCAAAGGGCGTCAAATGGACGCGGTACCACCTTTTTTAGACTCAATATTTTAACGGAATAACCGGAATTATTTACTCTTAGTTCAATAATTCTGCTCCTCTGCTACCTTCTGTAATTATCCCTGTTTCTTTCCACCTAGCCAGAAACTCTCTATAAAGGCATCTTACATACTCCTCAGATTCCTCGCACATATAGGCAAATTATACTACATTTTTTAAAAAAATGCAAATTGTGTGATAGAATACCTATAGGAGGATACTATGGAGTTAGATAAAAGTGTTTTAGGAAAACAAAGAAAGAATGCATTAAATTGGGATGAATTTTTTATAGGAATTGCTAAATTAGCTGCAGGTAGAAGTAAAGATCCAAGTACACAAGTTGGTGCTTGTATCGTTGGTCATGATAATCGTATTTTATCTATTGGATATAATGGTGCACCTAACCATTTCGAAGACGAAAAGTTCCCTTGGGGAAGAGATGGTGAACCTAACGATACTAAATATCCATATGTATGTCATGCAGAGTTAAATGCAATTCTTAATTATCCAGGAAGTCGTAAAGATTTGGTTGGAGCAAAAATATATGTAGATTTATTTCCTTGTAATGAATGTGCAAAAGCAATTATTCAATCAGGAATTAAGGAAGTTGTTTATTTAAGCGATAAGTATGCTGGTACTGATGGAAATAACGCATCTAAGTTATTATTTGATCAATGTGGAATTGAATATAGACAAATGGATGAAAAATATCAAAAAGTATTACGTGTTTCATTAAAACCAGATGAACCAATTGAATATATAGATTAGGTACTTTTTAGTACCTTTTTATTTTGTGTTGTGTTATAATAGAAAGAGTTTTCGGGGGGATTCTATGAAGAAAGGTGTTCGCAAAATATTCGCATTTACTACTAGCTTTGCTTTAATTGGAACTGGTATTGGTGTGACAGTTTGTCATGAGTTATCATATAAGACTGAACGTTCTATCGAAAGATATGTTGAATCTTTTGATGATGATGATTTTAATATTGCTGCTCATCGTGGCTTTTCATCTTTAGAAGTAGAAAATACCCTACCTTCTATTGAACGTGCTGCTGATGCGAAATATGTTGATTTTATCGAGATGGATGTTCGTCTTACTAAAGATGAATATTTAGTTTTATCTCATAATAATGAAGTTACTTTATTAAACGGAAAAGAAATTAAAATTAAAGATACTAAGTATGAGGATCTTGAAAAATATTCACTTAAATATGGTACTAATTATATATTCACAATGAAAGATGCTTTATTTAATTATCAAGATGGATCTTTAATACATAAAAGAAAAGCTGCTTTAGATGGTGAAACTTATTGCGTACCTACTCTAAAAGAAGCATTAAATGCTGTTAAAGATAAGAGAGTTTTACTTGATTTAAAGTTTGAAAATGATAAAGAAGATTTTGCTGATAGATTATTCTATGAATTAGAAGATTTTGATAAGGATCAAATAATTATTCAAAGTTTAGATCTTGAATCATTAGAATATATGAGAGAGCAACATCCAGAGTATACTTATCTTGCTTTAATACATCGTAAGAAAGATCTACACTACTTAGATAAATTTGATAATATAGGTATTGAACAAAAACTATTAGGAGAAAAAGAAGTTCTAAAAGCAATTGATGATCCTGATAGATTTGTCGCAGTATGGACCATTAATAAGATGACTGATGTTAAACGTGCATGTGATACATTAGATGAACATTGTGATGATGTACTTTATATTACTGATTATCCTGATGTTACTTCTTATACATTACAAAAAGAGAAAACAAAAAGATTAGTGAAGGAAAAACACTAATCTTTTTTATTTTAATCTATTATTTCTGGTTCTGGATAATCTTTACCTTTTGTATCTACTAAAGCTTTTTTAATAGTTAGATTTTTCATTAATTTACCTGTTGATGAGTCTTGTACTTGTGATTTATCTAAAATATTTTCTATAGTATCCCATCCATCAATTACTTTACCAAATGCTGCATATTGTCCATCTAGAGTTGAGCATTGAGCATCTTCTAAGCAGATAAAGAATTGTGAACCACCTGAATCCATACTAGCACTAGTTCTTGCCATTGAGACAATTCCTTTTAAATGTTTTAAATCATTTTCGAAATTATTAGCAGAGAATTCTCCTTTAATAGTATATCCTGGTCCACCACTACCAGTACCTGTTGGGTCTCCTCCTTGTAGAACGAAACCTCTCATTAAACGATGCATTGTATTATCATCGTAGTATCCTTTTTTTACTAATGAGATAAAGTTATTAACTGTATTTGGTGCTTTATCTGGATATAATTCCATTACTATAGAACCAAAATTATTTATATATATAGCAACTACTGGATTTTCAGTTTCATATTTTAATTTTGCTGTATTACCTTTAACATCATAGTTTATATCATGCATAGTTAAAGCCCCTACTTTTTCTTTTTTAAAGCCTAGGGCTGCACTTAAAACTACAACTAAAATTACTGCACCTATTAATAGAATTGTAGAACTATTTTTCATTTTTCTTCTCCTTGTCTAAAATATCTCTTGCGGCAACTAATCCAGTAGCAGCAGCTACTACGATGTTTCCTGCTTTACCAGCACCATCACCAATAAAGTAGATATCTTCATCTTCTAATTTGAATTGATCATTTGTAGTTATTTCATTTGAGAAGAATTTAATCTCTGGTCCATATAATAAAGTTTCATCATTATTAACACCTGGAATAATTTTATCTAGTTTTTCTAATCCTTCTAGAATATTTGTTATTATACGATGTGGTAATACTAAAGCTAAGTCTCCAGCAACACAATCTTTTAGAGTTGGTTCAATAAATCCTTTTTGAATTCTATCCCAAGTAGATCTTCTACCTTTTCTTAAATCTTTAAGTGATTGAATAATTGGTTTAGAATCACCTAATACATTAGCAATCTTAGCAATACTTTCACCATATTCTCTTGTATTAGTAACTGGTTCTGTTAGATTTACTCTACTAATAAATGCAAAGTTTGAATTATTTGACTTAATATCTTTTAAAGCATGTCCATTTACACAAATATATCCATAATAATTTTCTTTAGCAACAAATCCACCTGGGTTAGTACAGAAGGTACGAATTTCATCACCATAAGTATTTGTCTTAATAAAGATTGTTGGGTCATAAATAACATTTGTAATTGGTTCTAGTATTTCTTTTCTTACTTCTACTCTTACACCAATTTCAATAGATTTAGATAGATATGGAATCTTATACTTATCTGCAAGTTCTTGAATCCATTTAGCACCAGTTCTTCCTGGAGCAACAACTACTTTTCTACCTGTTATCTTTTCTTTCTTATTATAGATTACTTCATAACGATATTTATTATTTGTAGTAATTATGTCATTTACATCAGTGTTTTCATATAAGTCTACACCATTTTCTTCTAAGAACTTAGAGAAATTATTAATGTATTCTGGTAAGTGATCACTACCTAAATGTTTTTGTTTAATTAAAAGTAATCTAGCCCCTTCAATGGCAACCTTACTCTTAATCTTTTCTGCATCTGTCATATCTGATGGGTATACTTCTGCATCCATACCAAATTTAGTAAATATTTCTTCAGTATCGTCAATTAACTTATATGCATCAGATTCAGGCATATATTTAAATAAGTCACTCTTACCTAGTTTTGGAATAAAGTTTAATTTACCATCCGAGAATGTACCTGCTCCACCATATCCTGATAGAATTCTACATGGATTACAGTTAACACATGGTACTTTGTTCTTGTTCATTGGACAAAATCTTCCATCAACTTTTTTTCCTTTGTCTAGTAATGCAACCTTTAATTTTTTATTCTTTGTAATTAGTTCATAGGCTGTGAATAGTCCTGCTGGACCTGCTCCTATAATTATAACGTCGTATTTCATACACTTATCACCCAGTTTATAGTTTAACATCTTTTGTAAAGAAG
The DNA here is from genome assembly GCA_946407495.1 of uncultured Bacillota bacterium. Taxonomy (GTDB): domain Bacteria; phylum Bacillota_I; class Bacilli_A; order RF39; family UBA660; genus RUG14891. The sequence goes on from CAMJOB010000006.1 coordinate 31,641, forward strand.
GTAAATAAAATATAAGTAAACTAGTAAGTTTTATTATCTTTTGGTACAATATAATTGGTGAGGATTATGACTAGAGAAGAGCGTAATGAAGATATACAAAAAGAAATATTTAAAGAAGAGAATCAGGCTAAAGTTAAAAAATGGATGATTCGTACTTTTAAGTTTCTATTTATAGTTATAGTTTTATTTGTATCTTTCTTCTTCTATAATACGTATGTTGCGACTAGTAGTTTTATCGTAAAAGAGGAACGTATTATTGATTCGAAATTACCTGATAATTTTAATGGATTAAAAGTTATTCAATTTTCGGATTTACATTATGGAAGTACGATTGATTCTAAGAAATTAAAAAAAATTGTTAAAATGATTAATAAGAGAAATCCAGATATTGTTTTATTTACTGGAGATTTAATTTCTAAGAAAAAAGATATAAGTAATAAAGAACAAGAAAAGTTAATTGAATTATTACATAGTATTAATGCTTCTTTAGGTAAGTATGCAATATATGGTGATGAAGATAATGGAGATAACTACTCTACTATTATGAATCAAAGTGAATTTACTATATTAAATAATGAATATGAATTAATTTATAATAAAGATAATTCTCCTATATTATTAATGGGTGTTTCTTCTGAAATACAAAAATTAATGGATTTAAGTAAAGCAATTGGTTATTATTCTACTGAGGGTGCTAATACAGATATTTTCTCTATCGCAATGGTACATGAACCTGATATTACAGATGATTTATTATCTGAGAGAAAAATTAATTTAATAGTTGCTGGTCACTCACATAATGGATATATTAGAATGCCATATTTAGGTAATCCTTTTAAGATTGAGGGAGCTAAGAAATATGATCAAGCCTATTATGATATAAAAGGTACTAAATTATACGTATCTAGTGGATTAGGTACTGAAGGTGAAGGAATAAGAATATTCTGTAGACCAAGTATTAATTTCTTTAGAATATCAAATAAATAAGAGCTGAGGCTCTTTTTATTTTTGTTCTAATTGTAGTTCCCCTATTTCTTCTTTTCCTAAATATATATGAAGAGATGCTTTATCATTATCAGTTGAATCTACTATTATTTTTGTTTTTATTTGTTTTTCTTCTAGGGAGGTTAATGGATAATAGAACGAATTGTTTACTTTGTAGTTATTGTTTATAAGATTTGAAGTTTTATTATATTCATTTTTATCTATTATTTTTATATTGTTGTATTTATTAAAGTAATAATTATATAGGGACTCATGTGTGTCATAGGAGTTTGGATCATTTAGTGTTACGATAGTTAAATTTAAATTATCTTTTGAGGCTGTTGTTACTAGTGTTTTACCAGCACTAGGTGTATAACCATTCTTTCCACCAGTACAATATTTATAATTATTTAGTAGTTTATTACGGTTATACCAAATATATGTTTTTTTATTTGTTTTTATTGTATATTTTTTTGTTGATGCTATTTCTCTATATATTTTATTTTGATAAGCATATCTACTTAGGAGTGCGTAATCATAGGCAGTTGAATAGTTTTCTGTTTCTTCATCCAGACCATGAGAATTATTAAATATTGTTTTATGCATCCCAAGAGAGGCGGATTTATTATTCATTTGTTTTATAAACTCTTCTTCATTATTAAAGACATTGTTTGAAAGTGTTAACGCTGCATCATTTCCACTTCTTAATATTAATCCATATAAAAGATCTATTACTCTTAATTCTTCCCCTACTTCTATATATGTATTTGTTCCATAGGACTTTAGTACTTCTTTGCCTACAGTTATTTTTTTATCTAAGTTTATATTTTCTATTGTTATTATGGCAGTCATTATTTTAGTTATAGAAGCAATAAGTTTCTTTTCTTTAGCATTATTTTGATATAGAATTCTGCCACTATCTAGGTCCATAACTACGATACTTGTTGATGCGGATACTTGGAACGGAATTATAATTAGAAATAAAAGGATTATTTTTTTCATAGATTCACCTAAGAAAGTATATGTAGAGTTATTCTAATATTGAACTAAAAGTGTTATAATTAAATCAGTTGTTTTGAAAGGGAGGATATATATGGAAAACAGCAAGAAAAAGGTTTCCGCAATTACTTCTCAAGAAGTTGACTTCGCAGCATGGTATACTGACGTTGTTAAAGAAGCTAAATTGTGTGAATATTCAAGTGTAAAAGGATGTTTAAATTATCTACCAAATGGATATGCTATTTGGGAAAACATTCAAAAAAGATTAGATGCAAAATTTAAGGAAACAGGAGTAGAAAATGTTTATCTACCTGTATTAATTCCTGAATCACTTCTTCAAAAGGAGAAGAATCATATTGAGGGATTCGCACCCGAGGTTGCTTTAGTAACTCGTGGTGGTGGTGAAGAATTAGAAGAGAATTTTGCTATCCGCCCCACTTCTGAAACATTATTCTGTGATATTTGGAAAAACATGGTAAAGTCTTATCGTGATTTACCACTTGTATGGAATCAATGGAATTCAGTATTCCGTTGGGAAAAAACAACTAGACCATTCTTAAGAAGTAGAGAGTTCTTATGGCAAGAAGGACATACATTACATGCTACTGCTGAAGAAGCTGAAGAACGTACTAAGCAAATGCTTAATGTATATTATGATTTTGTTACTCAAGATTTAGCTATTCCACTAATTGTTGGTAAGAAAACTGATAGTGAAAAATTTGCAGGAGCTGAAGCTACTTATACAATTGAGTCTATGATGAAAGATGGTAAAGCTTTACAATCAGGAACTAGTCATTTCTTTGGACATGGTTTCCCTGATGCTTTTGACATTAAATATCTAGATAAAGAAAATAAATTACATAGTGCATATGAAACATCTTGGGGAATGTCTACTCGTATTATTGGTGCTTTAATTATGGTTCATGGTGATGATAATGGACTTGTATTACCACCTAGAATTGCCCCTACTCAAGTTATGATTGTTCCTATTGCTCAACATAAAGAAGGAGTATTAGATTTTTGTAAGAAACTAGAGAAACATCTTAATAAAGTTGAAATTCGTACTAAGTTAGATGATTCTGAAAAATCTCCTGGATTTAAATTTGCAAATCAAGAAGTTCTTGGAATACCTCTTCGTTTAGAGATTGGACCTAAGGAATTAGATGAAGGAAAAATTATCTTAGTTCGTCGTGATACTGGTGAGAAATATACTTGTCCTGTTGACGAAGTTGATACTAAGATTTTAGATATCTTTATAATTATGCAAAAAGAAATGTTTGAGAAAGCTAAGAAGAATCTTAAAACTAATATTAGAACTGCAAAATCAATTCAAGATATGATTGATATAGATAAAGAACATAGTGGATTCATTAAGGCTATGTGGTGTGGTTCAGAAGAATGTGAAAGTAAGATTAAGGAAGAAACAGGATATGGATCTCGTTGTATTCCTTTTGAACAAGAAACAATTTGTAATCATTGTGTCTATTGTGGAAAAGATGCAGATAAAATGGTTATCTGGGGTAAATCTTATTAGAAATAAAAAAGAGATGAATTATTGTTCATCTCTTTTATTTTAGAATGTTCCAGCTAGTTTTTGTAAGTCAGCTTCTAATAAATCCATCATGTGCCATTTACCATCTAATTTATGGAAAGTAAATTCAATACTATATTGTTCTTTTTCTTGAGTATGTTCCATCTCACTAATCTTGTAGTCTACTTTCTTTTCATTTGTTTTATCTTGTCCGTATAGAGCTAGATAACTAGTTGCTTTATCATAACTAGATTTATAATCTAAAACACTAAATTGTACTTTGATTATTGCATCTTCTTCTCCAACATGTTCTTCTGCTATTTCATAATCTAATGCCATATATTGACTCTTAATAATTTCTTTATATTTTTTCTTTTGAGCATCAGTTATTTCATCATCAAATGGATACTTGATATTTTTAACAATCTCACTATCACAATTCTTATATTTATTCATGTATTCTTTAGTTAAATCTATTGGTGTTTTAGTATGTCCACCTTTTAGTAATAGACATATCCCAACTACTCCTAATACTATGACAACTAAGGCAATTATACCTGCTATTAATAGTTTTTTATTTTTCTTTGGCATTTTAATCCTCCTCTTATATTCTTTTTATGATTATTTCTTTTGTACTTTATTATTAATTTAATTATACTAGATATTTATTTCTTTTAAAACAAAAATAAAAGAATTTGTATGAAATCCTTTTATTTTTTTATTTTTAATTTTGCTTTAGTTTGAGACTCAATTCCATAATCTTTATATAATTCGTTTGTTTTCTCATTTTTAAAACTCTTGTTTATATCTCCAATTACTTGGAACAGTTCATTATATCCTCTTTTTAAATATGAATATACTGGTGTTAGATGCATTTTTATGTCTGAATCAAATATTACTACTCTACCATCTTTTAGTGTCCCCATAACTTGATTTGCTGGGTCTAGAAGTATAGTACTATCTCCAACATCTACTAGAGTTACTGAATGATTTGGTTTTATATTGTGTTTTTCTAAGAAACAGTCATAGGCATTAATACATAAATTCTCATCTGTTTCCATTTTTACATCTATTTTTCTTGCATTATATGAACTATTTAATTTATTTAGTTTAGCTGCTAGATCATCTGCCATGTTTGAGCAATCACCAAACTTATTATCATATATAAATAGTCTTTCATAACCAAATGGGATATCATCCATTTTTTTATAGGTATATTCTTTTTGAATATCATCCATTAGTTTTACAAACACATCTAAATCACTCATTGTATTTAAATCAAATTCTTTAGCATAGTCATTTAAGTGTTTGTTATAGCTATCTAGTAGATTACTATTATACATTTGACTTGCTTTAGTTTTGATGTTTGCGTTTAGTGTTGGAAATGTTGCTAGTCCAACAACTAATGTTAGATTAATACCTATTAATATACCTTTTACTTTTTCACGATTCTTTTCTTTTGCCATATTATAGTCCTTTTATGTCTTCTATTATTTTTTCGTTATTTAATTTATATTTCTTTTCTAATTCTTCTGGTGTACCATGAGGAATAAACTTATCTTTATAACCATAGTATAGACCTTTTACATTTAATTCTTCTTCAGCGATTAATTCTTTTATTGTAGAACATAATCCACCTAGAATTGTTGAGTCTTCTATTACTACTACTTTTTTTGTTTTTTCAATAGATTCTTTTACTTGATTTCTATCGAATGGTTTTAAGTAACGTGCATTTATTACTTCTGAATTTATATTATCTTTTTCTAGCTCTTTTGATACTTCATATGCTTTTGAGACAGTTTTCCCAATACCAATTATTGTGATGTCATTACCTTCTTTTAAGATTTCTGATTTACCTAATTGAAGTCTTTTATTTGATTCAAAAGTAATACTTGATTCTCCACCTCTTGGGAATCTTATAACTACTGGTCTTTTTAAATCAATTGCTTGATCCATCATCATTTCTAATTCTTTAAAGTTTTTAGGGCACATGATAATTAGATTTGGAACTGCTCTAAAGAATGACATATCAAATATACCTTGATGTGTTTCACCATCTGCTCCTACTATTCCTGCTCTATCTACACACATAACTACTGGTAAGTTTTGTGCACATACATCATGTATGACTTGGTCATAGGCTCTTTGATAGAATGATGAATAGATATTTACAAATGGTATCATTCCTTCTTTAGCTAGTCCTGCTGCAAATGTAATGGCATGTTGTTCAGCAATTCCTACATCATAGAAACGTTCTGGATAGGTTTCAGCAAATAACCCTAAGCCTGTACCATCTCTCATAGCAGCAGTGATTGCGACTATCTTTTTATTATGTTTAGCCATAGAGACTAATTTTTCTCCAAATGCCTTAGAATAATCTTTTTTCTTTTTACCTGTTGTTTCTCCACTTTCAATATCAAAAGGTCCTACTCCATGGAATTTAGAAGGATTATCTTCTGCCGGCTTATATCCTTTTCCTTTTTTTGTAAGTACATGGATTAATACTGGTTCATCAAAAGCTTTTGCTTTTTCTAATAATTGCTCTAACGATTCTATATTATGTCCATCTACTGGTCCTAGATACTTTATACCAATCTCTTCAAAATACATTCCAGGAACAAATACTTGTTTTACTGCGTCTTTTCCTTTTTTAACTATTTTAGTAATTGGTTTTCCTAGAAGTGGAATACTAGAAATAATTTTTCTACCTTTTTTATTTGTTTTACGATAAGTCTTTTTTGTTCGTAATCTAGTAAGTAATTTATTCATACCACTTATGTTTTTTGAAATACTCATTTCATTATCGTTTAAGACAATAATCATTTTAGTTTGAGTACATCCTACGTGGTTAAGTGCTTCTAAGGCCATTCCACCAGTTAGTGCTCCATCACCGATTACAGCTATTACGTTATTATCTTTTCCTTTTAAATCTCTTGCTTTAGCCATACCCATGGCAGCGGAAATAGAAGTTGAACTATGTCCTGTATTAAAGCAATCAGTTTCAGATTCACTTGTTTTAGGAAAACCTGATATACCATTTAGTTTTCTAATTTGTTTTAAGGCATCTTTTCTACCATTTAATATCTTATGTATGTAGCATTGATGTCCTACATCCCAAATGATTTTATCTTTTTTTACATCAAAAACACTTTCTAGCGCAATTGTTAATTCAACTACACCAAGATTACTTGCTAGATGTCCTCCATTTTTGGAAGTTACTTCTACTAAATAATCACGTATTTCTTGTGCTAGAATCTTTTTTTCTTTTATATTTAACTTCTTAATATCATTAGTTTTATTTATAAGCTCTAGTGCCATTATATCACCTGTCCATACGAATACTTATTATATCAAATTATATGCAATAAAAAAAGAATACTTGGTTTTATAAGTATTCCTTTACAGTTATCTATTCTTTGGAACTTTACGTTTTTCTAGTGGTCCTCTATCTATTAATAGTTGATCTATTGGTACTCCTAAAACATCAGCGATATTCTCAATAAAATCTATTCTTGTATTTCTGTGTCCATTTTCTAGATTAGATACATAAGTTACAGTGGTACCTAGTTCTTCTGCAAACTCTTCTTGTGACCAATTGTTTTGTAATCTAAAATAGACAATATTATTTGCTAATATTCTTCTTGCATCAGTATAATTCTTATTCATGTTACATCTTCCTTTACTTACTACTAATGTAATAAGACGTGACATTTTGAACCATACCAACTATGTAGTAAGTTATTAAAAAAGAGAAAGAATTGGTTTCTTTCTCTATTGTTTGTCTAAATATTCTTTTAGTTTTTTAGGCATGTATCTTGGACCTCGAATAGTAGTTACTCCATACTCTTTCAAGGTTTTTAAAGGACATATTTTTTTATCATATTCTTTTATTTTCTCTATTTTCATTACGTGACTCATATTGACATTAGAATCACTATATTCGTATGGAATGTTTACTTCAATTGCTTTTGTTTTATATCTAAGTGCCGATACTGGTGAACCTACATATAAGTAAACTATATCCCCTACTTTTACATCGCTACTTTGTTTCCAATGTAGAACATTATGTTTTTTAAATTCTCCTTCTACATCATAGAACTTTGGATTTGCCGGTACTATCCACTCATTCTTTAATAAAGCACCTGTTGTACCTGCTGAGTATGCATAACTTTCTTCTATTTGTTGCATGATTTCTCGATCATCTAATCTATTATCTAGTGGAATTGTAATCCAATACTTTTTATTCATATGGTAAGCTGGAAAATACTTCTTTGTCTTAATTAATTCTTTTATTTTATTTTCATTTAGTTTGACGTTTAATACATCAATTTTCCCTTCACCATCATTAATCTTATCTTTACCTATATTCATTATGATTCCATACCACTTCTTAGTATCTTTGTTTTTATATACACCACAGTCTGGTGTTTCATCCCATTCATAGTATGGCTCATCTTGGTACTTGTTATAGATTAAGTCTGCTATACGATTTGCTTGATCATTGATAAATCTCTTTTTATTAAAACAGTTTTTTCTTATATCTTTAAGTATTTTTTCGTACTCTTCTCTTATTGTATTTGCAAATGTACCTACATTATTTTCTATTCTAAAGTTTGTATATTCTTCTTGTAGATCTAAATCTATTACTTTACCTGAGATAGAAGTTTTATCTATAGAGATGATTGCTTTAAATGTATCTAAGAATATTTTGTTATAAATATATTGGTTGTTTTCTTTTATAAAACCATACTTTATAATTTTTTCTTCGTTTGGTATATAACGCTTAAATATTTCATTTTCTATATTCATTGGAATCACCTACATATATAGTATAGTAGTATTTTTATTATTTAGTCAAAAAAAAGAGACTTATGTCTCTACCATTTTAGTAGTTCAGTCTCTTCTTTTTCTTCTTTTTTATCTTCTTCTTGTGGTTCTTCTTGATGCTTTTCTTCTACTACTTCTTCTTCAACTTGAGGTTTAATATTTTTATTTTCTTCTACTTCTGCATTTTCAGTTGTGATAGATTCATTCTTATCAAGTTCTTCTTTTTCAAGGAATGCTCTTGTTAATCTAAATTTATATAGAGTATCATCTTTTACGATGATGAAGAAACATTTCTCATTTGGAATAACTTCATAGAATAAAATTGGTGCATTTAAGTTTTCTGCAGCATCTACCATTTCACTGAATTTTTGTGGGTAGAATTTATTTTGATATTTCTTTTCGTTGATTGATGAAGTTCCTGTTACGATTAGTCGATCGAATTCTCTTAAGATTCTATCAACTGTAATATTATAAATATTATTTGATTTATATTCTTTATAATATTTTCTTCCTTGGATAAATCCTGGAACACATAGTGCTAATAAAACTATTGCTACTACGAATCCTGGAATATTAGTAATAGTGTTACCTGTTGATGTTGATAAAGTTCCTGTATTGTTAATGTTCTCGGTATCTATTGTTATATCTACTGTTTGTAGAGATAAAGGAATAGTAATTTGTAGTTTGTTATCTTTTTGGATTTTATCATCATCTTTATCGTAATCACCATATACATTTAAGTCCATAGCAACTACTAATTGAGCATTTACAGATAGTCCGTAATCACTCTTGTATCTACTTACAATATTATTATATTTATTGTAGTCGATATCAATATCTTCGTTAATTACGAAGTTATTTGAGCTTACAGTTTGATTTTCTTCGGGGATAAGATCCTCTTCCCTAGAATATAAAACCTTATCTGGATTTTCTCTATCTAGTATTTGCAATGTACCTGTAATCTTATAATTATATGAATAATTTACATTTTGATTAGAATGTACTTCATAATTGAACTTTGTGTTAATTGTTTTGATTAAGCTAGCTACGTATTTCATACCACTTTGTAAGTAGTCTGTTTCGTAGTATTGATTATCTTTTAAGTAAACCGTATAATCTGCAGTTCCAATCTCATTGTATCGAACATTTATTTTTTTACCATTAATACTAACGGAATCAAATAATAAATATCCTCCAGCAATAAGTGCAATAAAAGATGTAACTAAGAATACAAAATATAGTACTCTTGTTCTTTTATTTTTTGGAATTCGATTTACAAGATACATCTTATCTGTACTGAAATATTTTATTTTTTCTTTCATATTCCCCTTCCTCTCATTAATTGATTTAACCATACTGTTGGATAACCAATTAGTGGTATTCTTCCTTTTACTACTCCGACAACATCTTCGTTTGTAACTACCCAGTCATCAACTGAGTTATTTGGATTATCACCTTTTGTGGTGATTTGATATTTTATGCCATGGACATCAATATCTATAATTCTATGTGTATATACTGAATCATCTATTCTGAATACTAGTATATCTCCAACTTTTAGTTTATCTAAATGTTCACTGTAGGATTTGTCTATTAGGATTGCATCTCCTACTCTAATTGTTGGTTCCATAGATCCACTACCAACAGCGGTTGTCGCAAAACGGAAGGCATTACTGTTCAATATTATTATTATTGCCATAATAATGGACGTAATTACCGTTATCACTTTACTCTTTAGACTATTCTGATCACGAATGTCTACTTTTTCTTTTTTGCCAAATCTATTATTAATGATTGTTTCCATTAATACAGGAATTAAGAATAATAAAACTGATTGTAAATAAATGTTCAAGTTTGGTTGAATTGGTAATATATATTGATATAAACTAATTATTAATGCATAAGTCCAACATGGTTCATATCCATATTCTGTTGAGAACTTAGTAAGCATTATGTTTTTTGATGCCATAGGTATGATTACTGACATAATCATTTCTTCTGCACCCATGAATGTTTTTACATCATATAGATGAACTGCAAGCGAAGCATCAAGTAATGTTGTTAGGACTATTACCATAGTCCTTATTTTCTTTGTGCTTCCACTTTTCTTTAATATGTTATATCTCAATAGTTCGGTAGTAAAAATTTGAATTGATACTGGAACTATATTCCTTAATAATACCCAAAAATTTGTACTATATGGTGATTTTACAAATCCTATAAATATTCCTAAACCATATAGCATAATTAGAAAGGCAGTTGTATAAACGGCTACTGCCTTAATTATTTCTTTACGATTTACTTTTTTATTAACTTCGAATCCTAGCATATAATAGGAAAGTGCTAGCATTCCAATCAAAAATAATATAATTGTATAATCATTAAAAATGTTCTTTACAAAGATATTTAGAATTAGGATTAAAGATCCGACGATTTCAAAGATTAATAGTTTCTTTTCACTTTCTTTCATCCTTTTCACCCTCTTTTAAATATTATGTAAAAGATTAACTAATTAATTTGCTTCTTGATATGTAACTGTTACAGCTAAGTTTGTGATTTGAACATCATTTACTGGTAACAAATCTGGATTATCAAAGTTGTTATACTTTAGTTCTAGTACCATATGTTGTACACCACCATTTGCAGGTATTTCTTGTCCTACTGCTACTGGTGTACCGTTTTCATTTTTTAATGTGTACGTTAATTTTGCTAATACGTTTGCTTCATCTTGTGCTTTATTACTTCCAGAACCAGTTACTATTGGTGTTGGAATAGTTACAGATGAAACAACTGCTTTAAATGTTCCTGTATTTTTTACTTCAAATCCTATAACAGCTGCATCTCCTGGTGATTTAAATGTCGCTGTATAATTACCAATTGTTGTTCCACTAACAGAAGGTACAGTTACTACTGCAGATCCAGATGGTGTTAATTGTAATGATTCATCATCTAGATGTACATCCCAGTTTTGTTTTCTTACAACACCCACACCATTTATAGATAGTGTTTTACTAAATGTTGCATATGTAATAGTTATCATTATAACTATCGCAATTACTAGAACAACTCCTCCTATTAATCCTTTTTTTCTGTTTGTCATATTATCACCTCGATTTAAGTATTATTATTTTTACTAACTAGCTTGTTGATATGTTAATGATACAGCTAGGTTAGAAATAGTAACATCATTTTGTGGTAATAGTGTTGCATCATTAAATGTTTGATAAGTAAGAATTAACTTCATAGTTTTTTCTCCACCATTTTTAGCAAGTGTTTGTCCAACAGCTACTGCACTGTTATCATTATTTAGTAATTGGTAAGATAATTTACCAGATACATTAGCTTCATCATTTGCTTTGTTAGTACCAGTTCCTGTTACTGTAGGTGTTGGTACATTAACTGATGAAATACTTGCATTGAAAGTACCACTATTAACAACTTTGAAAGTATATGTAACAGAGTCTCCAGGTGTAGAGAATGTTGCAGTATAGTTTCCAATTGAAGTTGCATTTACTGTAGGTACAGTTGCTGTTGCAGTTCCTGTTGTACTCTTTTGTAGAGATGATGTATCAAAATGGATATCCCATTTTTGTGCATTTACGGTACCTGCACCATTGATATTTAATGTTTTGTTAAATGTTGCATATGTAATACTAATCATTGCAACAAGAGCTAGTGTTAATACAACCCCACCCATAATTCCATATGTTCTTCTTCTTTCCATAATTTCTTCCTCTTCCTTCATATTTATATTTGAGTTAGGTCCTATTCCTATTTTAGATACCTACCCTTATATTGATTATATATGATTTTTGAAAAAAAAACTATATTTTTTACATTTTTTCATAGTTTAATATATATTTTTTTATTATATATATTTTTATTGTTCAATTATGTCGACTTTTGTATAAAAAAAGAAAGATTTTTATCTCTTTCTTAATACTTTTTCGACCTCTTTCCAATTATCTACTCTTACTAATCCTTGGATTTCTAATTCTTCATCAGATATTTTTTTATTTCTTGTTTCTGTAAATAATAGTTTAAGATCACAATTATCTAAATTCTTTGGTCTATCATCTATTCCAACATCAAAATGCATTTTTGTTTTATGCGTTGAAAAAATAATATTATTTGGTTCAATGAATGGAAAGAAATGAGTTAGATATTCATATTTATATTTAAGTGTGTGTGCTGCATCGATTACATTATTTTTCCAAACATATGCTGTTACGATATATAATTCATAATATTCTTTTAATGCTTTTAATACTTCTATTGAATCTGGAAGTGGATCAATAAAAGAACCATCTTTATTTTTATATATATTTTCATATTGATACTTTTCAATAAATTCTGCTTCACGATCTTTTAATAGATCTTGTTTATAATATGATGGGAATTTTGAATAATCAATTTTACCTAGAAATTCATCCATGAATTCTTGAAATCTTCCAATTACTAAAACATCATCCATGTCTATAAATAAACTTTTCTTTTCCATATTGTACCTCCTAAGTAGTGCTTTTTATTATATCAAATTTTTATCAACAAAAAAAGTGGATTTCTCCACTTTTGATTATCATTAAACTGCTGTATATCCGCCATCGATTGGCATAATTAATCCAGTTACATAGCTTGCTTCATCACTAGCTAAGAATAATGCTCCTGCATTTAATTCACCTTCATGTCCATATCTTCCTAGTGGAACTGTTGCTTTCATGTATGCAGTAAATTCAGGTGTAACTAATGTGTCATGAGTTAATTCAGTATCGAAATAACCTGGGCAAATTGCATTACATGTAATATTGTATTTAGCTAATTCTGCAGCTACAGCTCTAGTAAAGTTTACTACTCCACCTTTTGATGAATGGTATGCAACTGTATCTAGTGCAGTGTTACCAACTAATCCATACATTGAAGCAATGTTAATGATTCTTCCGTAATTATTTTTCTTCATAATATTAGCAAATGCTCTTGTCATTTTGAATACTGAAGTTTGGTCTGTTGCAATTGTGAAATCCCATTCTTCATCAGTCATATTTAGAACACCAGCATTCTTTGCAGATCCTGCACAGTTAACTAAAATATCAACTTTACCAAATTCTTTTTCTGCAGCAGCTGCAGCAGCGTTGATATCTTCAGTATTAGTAACGTCACATTTAACTGGTAATACTTTTACTCCTTCTTTTTCTAATTCAGCTTTTAGTTCTTCAAGTCTTTCAATTCTTCTTGCTAAAATAACTAGATCTGCTCCTTGTTTAGCAAATCCTTTTGCCATTTGTTTTCCAAGTCCTGAACTTGCTCCTGTAATAACGGCAACTCTTCCTTTTAAATTAAACATATTTATTATCCTCCTACTCTTTCATTCTACCATAATAATTTATGCTTGTTTTTATTTTTAATGTTAATTTACATTTTTTGTCTAGTTAATACTAATTCTCTATTTTTCATATAACATTTTCCACATAGTGGTCTATATTCTACGTTACTTTGCGATCCATCTATTAATACTGAATCACCTTCTAATGTGAACTCATCATTTACAAATCGAGCATTAAATCTTGCTTTGCTTCCACATTCACAAATTGTATATAATTCCTCAAGTTCATCAGCTAATTCTATTAGTCTTTTACTACCTTCAAATAACTCACTTTGAAAATCTGTTTTTAAACCATAACAGATTACTGGAATTTCATATTTTTTTGTAACATACCATAGTTCTTCTACTTGTTGGCTACTTAAAAATTGTGCTTCATCAACTAGAATGCAATCTATATTTTCTTCTTGCCATTTCTTATAATATGGTTTAAATGACTCTTCATGATCTATTAGTATATCGACGGGTCTTCTTATTCCTAATCTTGATTCTAATTTATCATCCGCTTTTGTATCTATACTTGACTTTATTACTACAACTTTTTTACCTTTTTCATTATAATTATGTGCTACTTGCATTAATGCTGTGCTTTTTCCACAGTTCATAGCTCCATATCTAAAATATAACTTTTTCATACAACTTTACCCTCCACCTTAAGAATAACAAAAACTTTAATCATTGTCTAATATTTTTACACAAAAAAAGCAAAGCATTTTATGCTTTTGCTTCTTTCTTTCTCCATGATTTTAGTTCTTCTTTATATGTATTAATTAGAACTTTATAATAATTCTTTTCTTTTTCTTCTAGTGGTAAATTATCTACCATAGATGGTTCAGCTTGTTTAATTGAATTTAAGAAATCACTATAGTTATAATCTGGAATTGCTACATCTATTTCTTTTAGATTTTCAATATTTTCTAGTAAATAGATAATTGCACAATTATAAACAGTTAAGTATTTTTTACATATTTGATACATGTCATTATAACCAATTGTTCCATTATTATTTGTATATCCATTTTCTCTTACTTTATCATAATCTAATCCTAGACTATTCATATCTTGAATTTCTTTATATACCTTATTCATAATGTGAATAATTCTATTATATACAAATGCTTTATTTTCTTCTTCTAAAGCTTCAGTTGTAAGATTTTCTAGACATCCATGAGCAATTTGACTAATTAAGATATCATCTATAATTTCACTTCTACATGTTTCAATATTTTTTGTATCTTTAGAAACTAAATCTAAAAATCCTTTCATTTCTCCATTTCTATTAAAGATATGTAATAGTAATAGATTTTTAGAAATTTCTTCTGGATTATTGTGAATAACTTCTTTTAGTTTTAAATAGATAAAATCTTCTCTACTATATTTTCTTTTTTCTTTGTCTACTCTAAAATCATAGCAATTAGTTGCTTTACGACTTGTGTTTTCTCTTCTTTCTAAGATTCCTTTAAACTTAATTTGTAGACTATATTCATCGTAGAATCTTTCTGCAAATTCATAACCTTTTTCTTCTGCATCTTTTTCTATTTCATTTACTCGGTAATTAATCTTTTTACAAATATATTTTTCAGTAGATTCATATTTTTCAAATAATTTATTTGTGATCCATGATAGAGCTAAAGCATGATCTTTATTATTTGTAGCATAGTAATCTTGAATGTTATGTTCCGTTAAATGACATACAAATTGAATAAAAGATGGTAAGTCTTCTAAGGATTCACTTATTTTATTAATATATATTAAATTATTTGTATAATAACCATTTTGATTTCCTTTGCATTCTCCAATATAAACGTCTGCATCTGTTAGTCCGTCAGTCATCCAATTGTTTATGTATTTTGCTAAGAATTTTAATTCACTTCTTTGGTATTCAGAAGTTTTCTTATTATCACGTAGCATCTTTTCAATATATTTACTTTGTGCATTAACTAAACTACTTTCATCTGTATCAATATTTCTACAGAAGAATTCCATAAGCATACTTTTTTCAGTAGAAGTAGCATTTCCTTCAATTGCTTTTGTAGAAATTTCTTTAAGATTATAATCTTTGAATTTCTTAACTATTTCATCTTTTAAATCTGGAGGACATAATCCCTTCATGTTTTCATCTTTAGTTAATTCACTATCATAATATTTTCTTGGAGAACTGATAAGAAGACTATAATACTCTCTTAAATATGGCATCATATTAGAGATAATTTTTCTTTGTTCTTCTGTAATATTTTGGTTATCTACGTTATTAATATATTTTATAATATAGTTTTCATTTGCATACGTCTTTAAAATTTCGTTAGTATCAATTGACTTTCTAATAGGTGTTACTTGTAAACCATCAACGAAGTTTCGTTTTAGGTTTTCTTCACCCACAAGGTCAATAATATTTTGTTTGTACTCCATCCCTTTTCACATCCTTATCATAATTATAACAAATATTTCAATTTTTTTCGATTTTTTTTATGAAAATATTATTTTTTTTCGAATAATATATTGAGGTGTATTTTTATGAACAAAGATATTATGTTATTGTATGACAAATTTATTAAGATTAAAAAGATGGGTTTTGTTAGATCAATGAGATCTGGCCCTACTGGCATTGGTTATACTTTTGAGACTTTACTAGGTAAAAATGAGGATAAATTAATTAGTCCAGACTTTGGTAGTGTTGAGATTAAAACAATGACTATTTTAAGTAGAAGAAAGCTTCATCTATTTAATGCTACTCCAGATGGGGACTTAGCTTTGCCTATAAAAAGAATTCTATATCTTCTAGGTTATCCAGATAGGCAAAATCCGACATTTAAAGTCTTTAATATGGACGTTAATGCTAAGAGGTATACATGGATAGGATACTATAAAAAGATAAAACTATACGTGAATAAGCATGATAAAAAGATAGAATTATTTGCTTGGCGTTCTAATGGACAAATGATAGATGTTCAAACATCATGGTCATATTCATTACTAGAAGAAAGATTAAAACAAAAATTAAAATATTTAGCTATTGTTGAAGCTGAGAAAAAAGTTATAAATGGTATTTATTATTATCACTATAAAAGAATATCTTTTTACGAATTAAAAAACTTTAAGAAGTTTATTAAACTAATAAAAAAAGGTAAAATTAAAATTACCTTTAAGATTAGTACTATAAGGGATGGCGAAAGAATTGGAGAAATTCATGATCATGGAACAGATTTTTCCATATTGTTTAAAGATATTCCAAAGTTATATAAAAGAATCTATTAAATGGGACCTGGGGTGCAGGTTAAAAAGAAAAGACCTATATTTCTATAGATCTTTTTATTCATAAATGGTCGGGAAGACAGGATTTGAACCTGCAACCCCTTGGTCCCAAACCAAGT
>CAMJOB010000007.1 GCA_946407495.1 uncultured Bacillota bacterium
AAGTAGTTTTGATAAGAATGATAAACCGAAAGACTCTAATTCTTATAAGAAGAATAATGATGGTTCTTTTACAAATACAAGTAAGAAAGTATTAGAAAGTCATAAGAATGGTGATTTTGAAATTAATAATATGACTATTTTTACAAGTAATGGAAATAATGAATTAGCTAATTATAGTTTTACTATTAAAAATAATGGTTCTAATAATTATAATTCTTTAGTTGTTACTATAACTTTTAAGTTTGCAGATGGTACTATGTCTGAAGAGATATCTTCTATTGCGGATAATTTAGGCGCGAATGGATCTGTTGAAGTTAAAAGTAATTCTTTAATGAGAATTATAGATGCAATTGATTATGAAGTTAAATGTGAAGAAGCTAAATCTTTAGGTGTAGGGTAATTAATATGAAAAAAGAGAATATAAAGTATAGAAGGGGTTTTACATTAGTTGAGATGGTTGTAACGGTAACTATATTAGGTATCGTTTCTTTGCTTGCGTTACCAGTTATTTCTAATATTACAAATAATCTTTCTAAAGAAAAATCTAATGTATGTATTTCTTCTATTGAAAGTGCGCTTAAATTATATATGGATGTTAGAGCAGAAGATGAGTTTGGTTTACAATCTACTGGTTGTGTTGAATATTCATATACCGATGCTATTAATAGTGGAATGACAAAAATTTCTAAGGAAGAGTTAGAAAAATGTAATTTAAAAGAAGATAAAATAATTCTTAGAGTCCGTAAGTCTAATGATGTTTTCCATTATGAAGTATTCAATATGGATAACTCTGAGCAAATTACTGAACATGATTCTTTTGCTTGTAATATGGATGTAGATCATGCTGGTCCTGGTGTGTTTTTTACTCCTGATGGGTTACCAAATGCACAACAAAAGACTGATGTTACTATTATGATTAAAGATGATTATGGTTTTGCTCCAAATCAAGAACTAACTTATCAATGGGTAAAAGCTGGAACAACTGAAGCTGTAAGCAATATAAAAACAAAGAGATTTGGTAATAAGATTATGTATGGAGCTTCTACTTTGAATTTTAAAATATCTTCTCCTACAGGATTAGATGGAGATTATCAAATTCTTGTTACTCCTGTTAAATTGATGGATACAGTTGGCAATTCTGCTTTAGGAGAGATTAGAAGTTCTATATTTAAATTTGATAATACAAAACCAAATGTTGTTATTAAGATGTATAGTGTTAAAGATGATAATACTCAAGGTGATTATATTTCTACACATACTAATGAAGATGTTGAAAAGAATAATTGGTATAAAGATGGTTATTATGTAGATGTTTTAGATAGTAATGATTCTAGTGGTATTAAGCAGTTCTCATGGTCAGAAAATCCAAAAGATAATTATTCTTCATTGGATAAATCTTTAGGTACTCCTCATAGCTTTAATCATTTAGAAAATTTCTTGTTCCACGATACTGGTATGCGTTATGCGTCTATAACAGTTGTAGATAATGCCAATAATAGTAGAACTCAAACTATTAGTGCTAATATTGCGACTACATATAATATTACTTTTGATGCGAATGGTGGAATTAACGGACCTACCGGATTTACTAAAATTCATGGTATAGATACTAATCTTCCTAATGATAGACCTACTAGAGATGGTTATGAATTTATTGGATGGCATACTAGTAAGAATGTTAATAAGAATACTAATATTGCATATTCTCCTGGTGGTAATTTTAATCAAAATAAAAACATGACTTTATATGCTGCTTGGAGAAGAGCGATTACAGTTACTTTTAGTAATAATCGTGTTAATTGGCAATCTTTTAATTCAGGATCATGTTATTTATATAATGATGATACTGAATGTAGTATAACTGCTCCTAATATAAATAATATTGGTTACTCAAACAACTATGGAGAACCATTCTCAAGTTTTATCGGTGTTGATGGATGGAGTACTAATAGTAATGCTTCTTCAGGTGAATGGAAGGCTGGAACTTCTAAAAGCTTTTCTAGTAATCAAACGTATTATGCTGTTGCAATTCTAAGACTTCGTAATCATGATTTTAGAGTTTCTGTTAGTGATGGTTTACGTCATCGTGATGGTCCTGGTTGGGGTTATAAAGGAACTTTAATGAGTGGTTCTACATATCGTTCTGATAATGATTATTTTGCTTTTTACTATGATGGTGGTGGTGGAGATTTTGCTTTATGGATTAAAGGAAATATTTCTAGTGGTACTTGTAGACATGGTGATGGCAATTATGTTCCTGAATGGGATTGTACAGGTGGATGGTCTAGTGCTTATTATTTACATATATAAAGAGAAGTAGAAATACTTCTTTTTCTTTTATGTTATAATTGTTTTAGAGGAGGTGACATGATGGTAGCAGGTGTTTTAGTTGAATTATCAAATAAAAATATAGATAAGATATTTGATTATAATGTTCCTGAAGATTTAGTTTCTAATATAAAAGTTGGAATACGTGTAGAAGTACCTTTTGGTAGACAGACTTTAGATGGATTTGTATTAGAATTAAAGAATAGTTCTACTATGGATTTAAAAGATATTATACGTATTAAAGATACGGATATTGTTTTAGATAAAGAATTATTAGAATTAGGTAAATGGTTAAAGAATGAAACTTTATCAACATTAATTAGCTGTTACCAAGTGATGCTTCCGAAGGCGCTTAAGGCTAATATAGATGGTAAGAGTTCTATTAAGATGGATTCTTTCTATTATATTAATGGAAATGTTGATGGAGTTAAATTAACTCCTAAGCAACAAGAGATAATAGATATTATTAAAAGAGATGGAAAGATTATTAGAAAAGATGCTACTGATATTTCTCTTAGTTCTTTAAATACTTTATTAAAGAAAGATATTTTAGTTGAAGAGAAAACTGAACATTATAGATTATCTTATTCTAATAAAGTAGTTCCTAAGAAAGAATTAACTGATGATCAAAAAAGAGTAGTTAATGAAGTAGAAAATAGTAATGATTTTACATATTTATTATATGGGGTTACTGGTTCTGGTAAGACTGAAGTATATATGGAGTTAATTGAACATCAATTAGATTTAGGTAAAACATGTATTGTTTTAGTTCCTGAAATTAGTTTAACTCCACAAATGGTTAGTAGATTTCAACAAAGATTTGGGGATAAAATTGCAGCACTTCATAGTGCCTTATCTGATGGTGAAAAATATGATGAGTGGAGAAGAATTGCTAGAGGAGAAGCTAATATAGTTATTGGTGCTCGTAGTGCAATCTTTGCTCCTTTAAAAAATATAGGTTTAATAATTATTGATGAGGAACATAGTGAGTCATATAAACAAGCAGATTCTAATCCTAGATATCATGCGATAGATGTAGCTAAAGAAAGATGCAAATACCATAATTGTAAATTAGTTATGGGTAGTGCAACTCCTAGTCTTGAGAGTTTTGCTAGAGCTAAAAAAGGTGTATATCATTTATTAGAACTTCCTAATAGAGTTAATGGACATAGTCTTCCTAAAGTTACTATTATTGATTTAGGTGAAGAGATGAAGAAGAGTACTGGTCATTTTTCTGAACCTTTAATTAACGCTATAAAGGAACGTATTGAGAGAGGCGAACAAATAATTCTTTTATTAAATCGTCGTGGTTATTCTTCATTTGTTACTTGTAAGAATTGTGGTACTTCTATAAAATGTCCTAATTGTGATATTACATTAACTTATCATAAGAGCAGTAATACACTTAGATGTCACTATTGTGGTTATGGAGATAAAGTACCTAATACATGTCCTAAATGTGGAGAAAAATCTATGAATGATTTAGGATGTGGAACTGAAAAAATCGAAGAAGAATTACATTCATTAATGGATTGTAGAATACTTAGAATGGATTATGATACTACTTCTCGTAAAGGTTCACATGAAGCAATGATTGAGTCATTTAAAAATCATGAATATGATATTCTTTTAGGTACACAGATTGTTGCGAAGGGACTCGATTTTTCTAATGTTACATTAGTTGGAGTAATTAATGCTGATACGGGATTAAATATTCCTGATTTCAGAAGTAGTGAGAATACTTATTCATTACTTAGTCAAGTTGCTGGTAGAAGTGGTAGAAGTGAAAAGACTGGTGAAGTTATTATTCAAACATTTAATCCAGACCATTATGCCATATCATTAACAAAGAAACATGATTATGTGGGCTTCTATAATAAAGAAATGGAAGTACGTAGAGAAAATCAATACCCTCCATATTACTACTTATGTTATATAAGAGTTAGTGGTAAAGATGCTGAAAATGTATTTACAGAAATACATAAAATAAAACGTAGTTTGGAACGTAATTTAAGTGGCGTATTATTATTAGGTCCAACTACTTGTACTATATTTAAAGTTAATAATATATTTAGATATGGAATAATTATTAAATATAAAAAATGTGATGAATTAAAACCATTATTAGAAAAAGTATTAGATCATTATAAAACTAATCAAACTATTAAGATAGATATAGACTTTAATCCTAGTCAAATATTCTAAAATATGGTATTCTATAAACATAGAATAGAGGTGAGGCTAATGCCTGATTTTAAAGATGTTAATCAACAACAAGCACAATCTGATGGAGCATATAATCAAAATGTAATATCAAGTGCAAATAGTGATTTAGAGGTTAATCAAAAGAACCAATATGCTTATGAAAAGTTAGTAGATGAATCTAAAACTAAATTAGATTCTTATTATGATAAAAATAATATAGTAGTTAAGTTTGTAAAATTAGCTTTAGCTATATTTATAATTGTTGGTTTTGTTTATTATTTATTACTATGGCTATCTATGAAATAGGAATGAGGTGATCTTCTTGTTTGATGAATTATTAAAAAGAGAAGATGTAGAAGAACTATTAAAAGAGATATTTAATAGTCCTAAGTATTATGAGAAGAAAATAGAAGGAGAAAATGTAGAGTATGTTTTACATGAAAAAATTCTTTTTCTTTTTTATGATGCCTTATACAAATATCAATTAATAATAGAAGATCCTAAATATTTCACAGATTATTTAGCTCAATTTGAAGCAGTTATTACTAAGTTAAATGATGTACAAGATATTAAGTATGGTATATCTAAACTTATTTGTAATACATTAAAAAAGAAACTAGGAGAAGATGCTTCTAGAGAAGAAATATTAAGTACTGTTTATTCTAAATATATAGAGAATGGTTATTATTTTAGAGGACTTAATAAGAGAGAATATATTAATTTAAAGAATCATTTACAATTACAAGAATTACCTGAGATGAGAGAATTAAAATTATTATTAGAGAAATATAATATAGATATTTTTGATTCTTATAATCATAAGAGTACTTTCGATACTGATTTAACTAAAGAATGTTTTAATTCTATTAATAGTCCTTTATATTTATATAGTTTAGTTTGTGATAATAGTAATCTACCTAAGAGATATAGAAAAGATGTTTATTATTTAAAAGATTTTGATGGATGTATTCATAATTTAAATAAAGTTATAGATTCTGTTTCTATGTCAGAAGAAGATAAGTATAAAATGTTAGAGTATTTTGAAGTATTATGGAAGTTTTATACGGATAATGATGATTCAATATTCTTAGTAGCGATTAAGAGAAACGAATTATCAGGAGATATGGTAGAATATAAAGACAAAGAAGATTTTTCTTTAGAAGAGGCGGTGGATAATATCTTTTCTGCTTATGAAGACTTTTATAATAAGAATGAGAGATATGATCAAGATCATTTATTATTCTTAGAGTTATATGGATGTCGTAAATTTTTAAAAGAAAAAGAAGAAGAAAAAAAGGTCGAGGTTATAGATGATGGTTTTAAATTAGACAATAAGTATGGTAAATCTACTATTTTTCTAATTATAGGAGCATTATTCGTTATAATTGGTGTTATACTAGCAGTACTACTTAGTTAGGAGGTAAAACATGAAAGTTGTTTTTATGGGAACTCCAGAGTTTGCAGTTCCAGTACTTGAGGGTTTAATTGAACATTATGATGTAGTTGGAGTTGTTAGTCAACCTGATAAACCGGTTGGTCGTAAACAAGAGTTAATGGCTACTCCTACAAAGAAGGTTGCTTTAGAACATAATATTCCTGTATTTCAACCAATTAAGGTTAGAAAAGAATATGATGATATATTAGCATTAAATCCAGATGTTATTGTTACATGTGCATATGGACAAATTATTCCAAAAGCAATATTAGATTATCCTAAGTTTGGATGTATAAATGTACATGCATCATTATTACCTAAATTAAGAGGTGGAGCTCCAATACATAGAGCTATCTTAGATGATTATGGTAAGACTGGTATTACTATTATGTATATGGATGAAAAGATGGACAATGGTGATATTATCTCTCAAAGAGAAACGGTTATTGAAGATTCTGATAATCTAGAAAGTTTACATGATCGTTTAAGTGTTATGGGTAAAGAATTATTACTTGAAACATTACCTAGTGTATTTGAAGGTACTAATGATAGAATTGTACAAAATGAGGATGAAGTAACATTTGGTTTTAATATTCAAAGAGAAGAAGAACATATTGATTTTTCTAAATCAACTAGATGTGTATTTAATCATATTCGTGGTTTATGTCCATTCCCTAGTGCGAATGCAATACTTGATGGAGTAGAATATAAAATCTATGAAAGTCGTATAGGAGATAACAAGTTCTCTAATAAGAAATGTGGAGAAATATGTAAGATTTATAAAGATGGTATTGGAGTTTGTACAGGAGATGGAGAAATTATTCTTACTTCTATTAAACAATCTGGAAAGAAGAGAATGTCTGTAAGAGATTACTTGAATGGCAAGAATGGGGATTCGTTGTTGGGAAAGGTATTTGAATGAAAGATCTATTAAAGAAAATTAAAGAGATGAAAAAAGATGCTAAAGGAAGAGCATTATTATTCTTTGGATTCTATTTCTTCTTTTTCTTATTTTTAGCAATCTTCTTAAGAGCGATGACATTTGTTACTCCTGTTAATGAAGAGAGTGTTACTGAGAAAAAGGATGTTATTAGTTTTACTGAGTATAATGGTAAAAAGTATCGTTTTGATTATCAAATAGGTATTGATAGTGATAAGATTTTACTTAGTGGATTAAAGATAGATTATGAAGAAGATTTTAATTATACTCATGGTAATGATAAACGTCATTATTATAGGGGAATGTTCTCTTATTTTATAGAAGATACTGTTACTAACTATAAGATAGATGAAAGACCTAGAGAAGAATTATTAGTAATTGATAGTGTTGATACATTATTAGATAATGCTAGTTATGAATCTAAGACTGAATATAATAGTGGTAAAGTAGTATTACGTTATTCTATTAGTAGTTCAACAATTGAGAGAATAGCTTTTAATAAGGAACTTGATGTTGCGGATGAACCTAATGAAATTATTATTACTATTCAAGATAATCATATTACTAATTTAGAATTTGTTTTAGACTCTTATGGTAAGACAACAGGTAAGTGTCAAACTATGATGAGAGTTGTATGTAAATATAGTGATTTTGATACAAAAGAAGAAATCGTTAATCCTGTTGGTTAATCCTTTCTTCTTTTTGTGTTATGATAGAGTAAAGTGTGGTGAAGAGATATGAAAAATATTTATGGACTTACGTTAAGTGATATGGAAGAGTACTTTGTATCTATTGGATCAAAGAAATTCCATGCTAAACAGTTATTTGATTGGTTATATATTAAACGTATTTCTGAATTTAGTGAGGCTTCTAATTTAAGTAAAGATTTACTTAATAAAGTATCTGAAGATTTTTCATGTTCTAAATTAAAGATTGTAGATATTCAGAAAGATGAAGATGTTCGTAAATATCTATTTGAATTAGAAGATGGAGAACATATTGAAGCTGTTTTAATGTTACATGATTTTGGTAATAGTGTATGTGTATCTAGTCAAGTAGGATGTAACATGGGTTGTAAGTTCTGTGAATCTGGTAGACGTAAGAAGGTACGTAATCTAGAAGTATATGAAATGGTTTTACAAATTCTTATGATTGAAGAAGAGTTTGGTAATAGAATTAGTCATGTTGTAGTTATGGGAATTGGTGAACCATTTGATAATTATGATAATGTAATGAAGTTCTTTACCATCTTAAATGATCCATTTGGTCTTGCAATAGGTGCTAGACATTTGACAGTGTCAACTTGTGGAGTAGTTCCTAAAATTAAAGAATTTGCTAAATTCCCTTTACAAGTTAATCTTGCAATCAGTTTACATGCACCTAATAATGAGATTAGAGATAAGATAATGCCAATTAATCATGCATATCCTTTAGAAGTATTAATGCCTGCATTAAAAGAGTATTATCAAAAGACTAATCGTAGACTTACTTTTGAGTATGTTTTACTTGAAGGAGTTAACGATTCTGAAGAGTGTGCGAAACAATTAGCAGAATTAGTTAAAGGTATGAATTGTTACATTAATCTAATTCCTTATAATGAAACACATAATATTGAGTTTAAACGTACAAAAATAGTACAAATAATGCGTTTTTATGATATACTTAAGAAGAATAAACTAACAGTTACAATACGTAAGGAGTTTGGTGGCAAAATAAGTGCTGCTTGTGGACAACTTAGAAGTAAGAAGGAGGAGTTATGAGATATTTCTATTTAACGGATCCTGGTAAGGTTCGTGATCATAACGAAGATAGTGTAATTATTGTTAAAAATTCTTCTGGAAATCACTTATTAGCAATAGCTGATGGTATGGGGGGACATTCTGCTGGAGAGGTAGCAAGTTCTATTGCCATTGGATATCTTGGTAGACATTTTAAAGAGAGTTTTCAAAATCTATCAAAGATTGATGCTGTTAATTGGATTAGAGATTCTGTTGATGAGATTAATTCATTAATCTTTCAACATGAGAAGACTCATCCAGAAAGTAAAGGAATGGGTACTACTTTAGTAATGGCTATTCTTACTGATGAGTATTTATTATTTGGAAATGTTGGTGACTCTAGTGGATTTGTTGTTAAAGATGACAAACTACATAAAGTTACTTATGATCATACATTAGTTAATCTATTAGTTAGTGCTGGAGAATTAACAAAAGAAGAAGCTTCAGTACATCCTAAGAAGAATGTTTTGATGAAGGCTTTAGGTGCTGCATCTGAAGTTGATGTTGATATCTTCGATTGTGATATGGATATCTCTCAAATACTTCTATCAAGCGATGGATTAACAAATATGCTAGAACAAGAACATATTTGCAAAGTTCTTTTAGGGCCAGGAAGTCCTGAAGAGAAAGTTGTAAAACTTATTCAAAAGGCAAACAACAGGGGTGGAACAGATAATATTTCGGTAGCTTATTTAACTCGTTTTGAAGAAGGTGAATCTGAGTGATAACAAAGGGGCAAAAAATAAATGATCGTTATGAAATCATACGTTCAATAGGTGAAGGTGGTATGGCGAACGTTTATCTTGGATATGATACTATCCTTGATAGAAACGTTGCGATTAAAGTATTACGTGGAGACTTATCTAATGATGAAAAGTTTGTTAGACGTTTCCAAAGAGAAGCTTTATCTGCATCATCACTTGCACATCCTAATATTGTTGAAATGTATGATGTTGGAGAAGACGATGGACTATATTACATTGTTATGGAGTATATCGAAGGAAAAACTCTTAAACAATTATTAAAGAAACGTGGTACTTTAACATTATCAGAAGCTATCGATATAATGTTACAACTTACTGAAGGTATGGCTCACGCTCATGATTCTTATATCATTCACCGTGACCTTAAACCGCAAAACATTATGATTAAAGATGATGGACAAATCAAGATTACAGACTTTGGTATTGCGATGGCATTAAATGCTACACAACTTACTCAAACAAATTCTGTAATGGGTTCAGTTCATTATTTACCACCTGAACAAGCAAGTGGAAAAGGATCTACTATTAAGAGTGATATTTACTCTATGGGTATCATTTTCTATGAATTGTTAAGTGGTACATTACCATTTAGAGGAGATAATGCAGTAGAGATTGCACTAAAACATATGCGTGATCCTTTACCTAGTCTAAGAGAGACTAATCCTGCAATTCCTCAAAGTATTGAAAATATAATTATTAAGGCTACAGCTAAGAATCCAAAGAATCGTTATGACGATGTAAAGAGCATGCATCAAGATTTATTAACTGCTTTAGATGATGATCGTATGAATGAAGAGCCTTATCAATATAAGTATCCTGAACATGAAGAGACTAAAAAGAAAAATACAGATGCAAAAGATAAAGAAAAAGAGAAAGAAGATACTCCTATCGAAGAAGTAAAACAAGAGGATTTAGAACAAGAAGAAAAACCAAAGAAGAAAAAGAATAAGATGAAATGGATAATAATCATTTTAAGTATTATTGCAGTTCTACTTATTGGAGTATTTATATTCTTCATTTATATTTATCCTTCATTTAGTGAAAAAGAAGCTGTTGTTCCTGAATGTAAAGGTTTAAAAGTAAGTCGTTGTGAGACTAAACTTAAAGATGCCGGATTTGTAGTTGTTGATAAGATTGAACAAATTCCAAGTAAGACAGTTGATAAGAACCGTGTTGTTAAAACTAGTCCTAAAGCGGGTAAGAAAACTAAATATGGAGCAAAAGTTACTATTTATAAATCTTCAGGAGAAGATACTTTCGAATTAGAAGATTATACTGGTCAAAACTATATTAAAGTTCAAACTGAACTTCAATTAAAAGGACTAGTTGTTGAAATTGAGAAGAAAGATGTCAGCAATGATGATGATAAAGAATATGATGAACAAGAAATCATTGGACAATCTTTAGCAAAGGGAAGCGAAGTTAAAGAAGGAGACAAATTAACATTATATATTCCTAACTTAGTTGAAGAATTCCCTGATATGGCAGAGCTTGGTTGGAGTCAAAGTGATGCAGAAAACTTCTGTAATAAATATGGATTACAACTTCAAGTTGAAGAACAAGAAACTTCTGCTTATGCAGTAGGTACAATTATTTCACAATCTCGTGGTGTAGGTAGTCCAGTAGTTAAAGGACAAACATTAAAGATTGTAGTTGCGATTGCACCTAAAGAAGAACCTAAAAATACAGAAAATACCGAAACTAATACTGAATAGGGGGATATATGCAAGGACAAATAGTTAAAATTAGTAGTGATTTACATTTTGTTAAAGCTGGTAATGAAACTTTCCCTTGTAAATGTCGTGGTATATTTAGAAAAGAACATATTACTCCCTTAGTGGGGGACTATGTTCTTTTTCATACTAAAGATAATTTAATAGAGAAAGTGTTAGATAGAAAGAATGAGTTTGATAGACCTAAAGTTAGTAATATAGATCAAGCGTTTATTGTTACTAGTTTAGTTAATCCTGATTTTTCTACTAATTTACTTGATAAGATGTTGGTTTTAATGGAAATGCATAATGTAAAACCAATCATTGTTATTAGTAAAGAAGATTTAGTAGATAAAGTTGTATTAGATAAAGTTAATCCTATATTAGATTATTATCGTAGTATTGGTTATACTGTATTATCTAATAAAGATTTAGATTCTATTAAGAAATTAATAACTGGTAAGACAAGTGTTTTTACAGGACAAACAGGTGCAGGTAAAAGTAGTTTATTAAATAAGCTTAATCCTGAATGGAATCTTGAAACTGGAGAAGTATCTATTGCCTTAGGTAGAGGTAAACATACTACTAGAACAGTAGAGTTGTTTGATTTCTTAGATGGTAAAGTTATGGATACTCCTGGTTTTTCTGCATTAGATTTTAAAGGTGTATCTAAAGAAGATATTAGAGATGCTTTTATTGAATTTGCTGAATATCCATGTCCTTTTAAAGATTGTAATCACACAAAAGAAAAAGAATGTGTCGTAAAAGAGAATGTTTTTACGAATAATATATTGAGGAGTCGTTATGAAGACTACCTTAATTTCATAGGGGAGGAGGAAATAATATGAAAGTAAGTGCATCTTTTTTAAGTAGTAAGACTATTCCATTAGACTTACATAAATTAGATGAAACTGATGTCGATTATATTCATGTCGATATTATGGATGGTAAGTTTGTACCTAATAAAACTATGCCATTTTCTGAAATGAAAAACATTTATAAATATACTTCTAAGAGATTGGAAGTACATTTAATGGTAGATGATCCAGAAAAATATATTCCTTTATATGCTGAATTAAATACTGAATATATCATTATTCATGTAGAAATAGATAAAGATATTGAGAAGTGTTTAAATTTAATTAAGAAGTATTCTATTAAAGCTGGATTATCTATTAAACCTAATACTCCTGTTTCTGCTTTGGTTCCTTATTTACCTTTTGTAGATAGTATCTTAGTTATGAGTGTAGAACCTGGAGCAGGGGGACAAGAGTTTATTCCTGAAAGTAAAGAAAGAATCCATGAAGTAAGAGCATTACTTAATGAATATGGAATTAATGCAGTTATTAATGTCGATGGTGGAGTAACTGATAAGACAGTTGTGGATTGCCGTGAATGTGACATTGTTACTAGTGGAAGTTACATAATTAAGTCTGATAATTTTCAAGAAAAAATAACTTCTTTAAGATAATAACCTATGTTATAATGTAGATAATAGGGAGTTGATACATGTGAATAATAGTGAAAATAATAATATGATACCTAATGGTGTAGAACCAGTACAAACACCAGCTCCAACACAAGCGCCAGTTGCTCCTGTTGCTCCTAATGTTAGTCCAGTAGCTGCTCCTAGTGTTGAACCACCTGTTGCTGCTCCTGTAGCACCTAACAGTGATGATATGGAAGTATTGGAAGTTGCACCTCCTACAGTTGCTCCTCCTGTTGCTGCACCAACTGCTCCAACAGAAGAAGGGGATAATCGTATTCTAAGACCTATTGTAGAGTCATTAGAAGAAGAGGTAGTGGAAAAATCTGTAGAAGAAGTTACTCCTCAAGTATCAGTATCAGAATCAATGTCTAATAATATTATTGCAGCTAAAGAAAAAGCAGCTGCTTCAATGGAAAATAGAAATATGAAGGAAGTAAAGGTAGAATATAAAGAACCTGGATTCTTCCGTAAAGCTGGATTATTTATTATGATTGGATCTTTAATTGCGGTAGTATTCTTTTTGCCAGATATTTCTTCTTTTATAAGTGCTTATCAAAATAGAACTAAGGTAGTTGAAGAACCTAAAGTAGAAAAAGCAATTAGTGGACGTTTAAATTGTACATTAAATGATAATGATGAGACTTATGATTATACTTATTCATATGATTTCTCTTTTGAGAAGAGTCAAATGGATTCTATGAATTATTCAATAACAACAAAAGGTAGTGTATCAACTGATTTAGAGGATTTAACTAAAAAGTATAATGATTGTAAAGCTATGAGTGATGAGTTTGCTAAGACTAATATTGGTACTAGTGTATCTTGTGACTTAATTGGAGGAACTTATGTTAGTTCTTATAGTGTAGATTATGAATTATTTGATGATGCAGTAGCATCTCCAATTTACAAGAAATATAAGATGCCATTACCTTTATATGAATATAATCAATATATTGATGATATAGAGGCACAACTTACAAAAGATGGATATACTTGTGATAGATTTTCAAATAAATAGGAGTGTAAACTCCTATTTTTTTTTCGGATTATTTTTGATAGAATAATTATTGGAAGATTTGGAGGAATTACAAGATGAATGAATGGATAATGAAAGAAATAGCAACAGATTTAAATATAACTGAACAACAAGTTAAAACAGTTTTAGAAATGCTTCAAGAAGGAAATACAATTCCTTTTATTGCGAGATATCGTAAAGAAGCAACTGGTGCTTTAGATGAAGAGACTATTCGTAGAATTAATGAAGTATATGAATATCAAGAAAGTTTATTAAAACGTAAAGAAGACGTTATTAGATTAATTGATGAGAAAGGTCTTCTTACTGATGAATTAAAAGGACAAATATTAAATTGTAATAAATTAGTAGAAGTAGAAGATTTATATAGACCTTATAAAGAAAAGAAAAAGACTAAGGCAACTGAGGCTATAGCAGCTGGACTTGAACCTTTAGCTAAAATGATTATGTCTTTTCCTGAAAAAGGATCTATTAGTGACTTATGTAGTAAGTTTATTAAAGATGATTTAGATGAGGCTAAGTGTATTGAAGGAGCAAAATATATTATTGCTGAATGGATTAGTGATAATGCTTCTTATCGTAAGAGTATTCGTAATATGTTTTATAAAAGTGGAATTATTACTTCTAGTATGAAGAAAGGTGCAGAAGATCCAAATAAAGTATATGAAATGTATTATTCTTATAATGAACCTGTTAAATGGATTAAGCCTCATAGAATACTTGCTTTAAATAGAGGAGAAAATGAAAAAGTTCTTAATGTTAGTATCGATATGGATAAGAACGAAGTGTTATCTTTTTTAGAGAAAAAGATTATACGTAACGATAAGAGTTTTGTTGTTTCTTTAGTTAAAGAAGCAATTGAAGATTCTTATAAACGTTTAATTGAACCATCTATCGAGAGAGAGATTCGTAGTGATTTAACTGAAAAAGGTGAAGAAGCAGCGATTGATAATTTTGGTAAGAACTTAGAGGCATTATTATTAACACCTCCAATGAAGGAAAAAGTAGTTTTAGCTTTCGATCCTGGTTATGTTAATGGATGTAAATTAGCTGTTGTAGATACTAATGGTAAGTATTTAGATAGTACAGTTATTAAACCATTCTTAAATGGAGATACTGAAAATAGAATTAAACTAAGTAAAGCAGTAGTAGTACAACTTATTAATAAATATCATGTAGATGTTATTGCGATAGGTAATGGTACAGCATCTCGTGAATCAGAGAAGTTCTGTAGTGAGATGATTAAAGAAAATAATTTATCTTGTAAATATGTAATTGTAAGTGAAGCAGGAGCATCAATTTATTCTGCATCTCCACAAGCTATTGAAGAGTTCCCTGATTTAGCTGTTGAAAAACGTAGTGCAGTAAGTATTGGTAGAAGACTTCAAGATCCACTTGCTGAATTAGTTAAGATTCCGCCTGAAGGAATTGGAGTAGGTTTATACCAACACGATGTATCACAAAAGAAATTATCTACATCTCTAGATTTTGTAGTAGAAAAATGTGTTAATAGTGTTGGAGTTAATATAAATACAGCATCTGCATCATTATTAAACTATGTATCTGGTGTTACTAAAAAAGCGATTGAAAAAATTATTGAATATCGTGAAAGTGTAGGTAAGATTACTTCTCGTAAAGAAATAAAGAGTAAAAAATTATTAACTGATAAAGCTTATGAACAAGCAATTGGTTTCTTAAGAATTAACGATGGAGATAATATACTTGATAGTACTGCAATCCATCCAGAGAGTTATGATTTAGCTAAAAAGATATTAGAAGATGTAGGATGTAGCATTAAAGATATTGGAACTAGTGAATTAATTGATAAATTAAATAAAATAGATTTAAATACTTATAAAGATAAGATGGGTACTGATATTTATACATTAGAAGATGTTATTGCATCTCTTAAGAAACCTAATCTTGATCCACGTGATGAATATCCACAACCTATATTAAAGAGTGATGTTTTAGATATTAAAGATTTAACTATAGGTATGAAGTTACAAGGTACTGTACGTAATGTAGTAGACTTTGGATTATTTATAGATATTGGATTACATGAAGATGGTTTAGCTCATATATCTAAGTTATCTAAAAACTTTATTAAACACCCTAGTGATTTATTTAGTGTAGGGGATATAGTAGATTGTTATGTCGATGATATTTCATTGGAGAAAAATAAAGTTAGTTTAAGTTTATTAGAGAAATAAGATACTTAAAAAAAGTATCTTTTTTTTATTTGTATTTCGTGGTAATATTTTATTATAGGAGGCGTTTAATTATGGATGATAATGAATTCGAAAACAGTGATGAATTTGAAAATGAAAATAATAATAATGATGATTCGTCTTACGCAATGAAAACTTGGATTGTTGTAGGGGTTGCGGCAGTCGTTACATTTATTGTTGTATTTGCTATTACAAATGCTTTAGTAAATGGTGGAAAGAAGAAAACAACTAATATTGAACAAACTAAACCTGAGGTTGTAGTTACTTATGATGTATATAAAGTAGGAGATGCTGTTACTTTAAAAGATGGTAGTGAATGGCATGTACTTTATGATTCTAGTAAAACTAATGAGTATGTATCTTTATTATCAGATACTAATGTTAACCCTGGAGATGTTTTATATGGAAAGGTTAATACTTATTTAAAGAATACTTTTAAGAATAACTTATTAAGTGCTTTAGGTGCTGAGGCTACTGATATTCAAGAATTACGTTTACTTGCTTATCTAGATTTAGCTGATGTTTCAAAAGCTAACTCTACAGAGTTCCAACCTGAAACACCATTAGTTAAATTTAATATACCTACATTTATTTATGCTAGTGAAACTGTTACTGATACTGTATATCAAACAGAAGAAGGAAATAACCCTATGATGATTTGTTTACGTAGTGGTAATAATCCTAATAGATTCTGTATTGGTGATGCTGAAAAATATTTACCAGTTAGACCAGTATTAGTTATTGCTAAGAAGTATGTTACTTCTACAGGTATTAATGATAATAATGTAGTTGGTCCAGTTGGTGGAGAAACAAGTACTAATACACAAGCAGGAACAACAAATGGAGAAACAACTACTGAGACAACTACAACTACTACAGAGACTACAACTACTGAAACACCTACTGCAAATAATGCTACTGAATAATATGTATTCTGTTATTTGTTTAATTGGTAGTACCAAATATGAAGAATTATTCCGCAAGTTAGAAGAGGATTTTTCTCTAGCAGGTTATTTAGTTTTTTCTCCTCTTGTATATACTCAATCAGGTGATAAACCTAAGTGTGGAGAAGATAAAAAAATAATCTTGGATCATGAAGCGGAATTAAAGATTAATAAAAGTGATTTGGTATTTGTAGTTGATAAAGATGGTTATATAGGAAGTAGTACAAAAAAACAATTAGATCATGCAATATTGTTAAATAAACCAGTATTCTATTATAGTAAAGGTGATTTTGAAAAACTAACTAATTTAAGTTAGTTTTTTTCTTTGTTTGTCGAATGTGTTGAAAGATATTTATATTTTGATATGCTTGGTATGTAGTTTGATAAGGAGGGACTGCTAGTAGAAGGGGTATTAGATTATGAAAATCTAGTTTATAGTGTTGTTCATAAGTATGGTAAAAAATATGATAAAGAAGATCTGTATCAAGTTGGAATGGTTGGGTTATTGGAAGCTAAGAAAAAATATAATGGTGATTATGATACTAAGTTTTCTACTTTTGCATATTACTATATTTTAGGTGAAGTTACTAAATATATAAGAGAGAGTAAATCAATTAAACTAAGTAAAGATATGGTTAGGTTAAATAGGAGTATTACACATGCTAAAGAAGTGATGGAACAAAGATTGGGTAGAAGTCCTAATACACATGAACTATCTGTTTTTTTAGAGATACCTGAAGAGAAAATAGATGAAGTATTAGTCGCAACACAAGAAACTGAGAGTTTAGATTATGAGAATAATTTAGGGGAATCTCTATATAACTTTGTAGCTAAAACTAATTCTATAGACACATTATTAGATTTAAGAGATGAGTTAAGTAATTTAACTGATGATGAGAGGGATTTAATTAGATCTAGATACTTTGATGACCTTACGCAGACAGAATTAAGTAAAAGAACAGGAATTAGTCAGGTACAGATTTCTAGAAAGGAGAATAAAATTTTAAAAAAACTTAAAGAACGTTTATAACTTAAGAATAATCTTAAGTTTTTTTGTGCATATTATTAATGGTGATGTTTATGATTAATACTAAATATAATATGATTGCGGATAAGCATAAGGCTTCTAAACATATAATGCGAAATAGTATTATTGCATTTATTAGTGGTGGAATTATTGGCCTTATGGGAGAAGCTGATATTGAGATTATGATGAGTATGTTTTCTTTATCTAGACAAGTTGCTTCTTTATATATGGTAATTGAATTTATATTTATTGCTTCACTTTTTACTGCTTTAGGATTTTTTGACAAGATGGTTATGTTTTGTCAATGTGGTTTGATTGTTCCGATTACGGGATTTGCACATTCTATGACAAGTGCTTTTATGGATTATCGAAAAGAAGGATTAGTATATGGAGTTGGTTCAAATGCATTTAAGCTTGCTGGTACTGTTATTGTTTATGGAGTATTGTCTGCTTGGTTATTTGGAATGGTAAGATTCTTTATAGGAGTTTAGTATGACTTTTTATTATAAAGATATTTATTTAAATGAGACTTCTACTGTGTGTGGTCCAGTAGAAGCAGATGGTCCATTAAGAAAGTATTTTGATAAGAAATATGATGATATGTATATGGGAGAAAAGTCCTTTGAAAAAGCAGAAGTAAAATTAGTTAAAGATGCTTTAAGTATTTTACTTAGAAAAAGTGGTAATAAAAAAGAAGATATTGATTTAGTAGTAGGTGGAGATCTATTGAATCAGATAACTGCATCTACTTATGGTACTTGTGGAGTTGGGAATGGCTTTGTTGGTGTATATGGAGCTTGTAGTTCTTCTGTATTAGGTATGATAGTTGCATCTAATTTTATGTCTTTTGATAATGTAGAAAAGGCAATAGTAGAAGTATCTAGTCATAATTGTTGTGCAGAAAAACAATTTCGTAATCCAGTAGAATATGGTGCACCTAAAAAAGATACAGCAACATTTACATCTACTGGTGCAGCTGCATGTTTATTATCAAAAGAAGAGTGCGATGTTAGAGTTGAATGTGCAACTCTAGGTAAGATAGTAAACTATTCACAAAGTGATGTGAATGATATGGGTAGAGTAATGGCTCCTGCAGTATACGAAACACTTAATACACATTTTAAAGAAACTGGTAGAACACCTGAAGACTATGACTTAATTCTTACAGGGGACTTAGGTAGATATGGTAAAGAAATAATTAAAGAATATATTGATTATGATCTTACTAATTACAATGATTGTGGAGTTATGTTATATGACTTGGATAGACAAAAAGAAGTACATGCAGGAGGAAGTGGACCTGTATGTAGTGCATTAGTTAGTTTTGGAATGATTTATTCTAAATTAAAAGAACATAAATATAAAAGAGTATTATTAGTTGCGACTGGTGCTTTATTTAGTCCAACTACAATTCACCAAAAAGAAGATATTTATTCAATTGCCCATGCGATTAGTTTGGAGGCGGTATAGTGTTACTTATTAGGTCATTTTTATTTTGTGGAATAGTATGTTTACTTGCACAGATTGTATTAGACTTAACTAATTGGTCTCCTGGACATATAACTTCATTACTTGTTGTATTAGGAGCAGGATTAGATACATTTTCTATTTACGATAAAATAATTGAATATGTAGGTGGAGGAGCATTACTTCCAATTACTAGTTTTGGACATTCCTTAATACATGGAGCACTTGCTCAAACTGAAGTTTATGGTTTTATGGGATTACTTATGGGAATGTTTGATTTAACTGCTTCTGGTATTACGGCTGCTATTATTTTTTCATTTATTTTTAGTTTATTTTTTAAACCTAAACATTAGAGTATTTTTTATACTCTTTTTTTATGTTATAATTTTAATAGAGTAGGAGGAATACTTGTGGAAGAGAAAGCTAAAAAGAAAAAGAAATACTTTTTGTTTTATATAAACCTTTTTTTAGTATTTGTTGTTATTGGATTAGTATTTTATATTTTAGCAGATGATGGTGTTATTGAAGTGCCTTCTATTGATAAGATAGTTAAAGATACAGTTAATAAGAAAAGTACAGC
This sequence comes from uncultured Bacillota bacterium, assembly GCA_946407495.1. Taxonomy (GTDB): domain Bacteria; phylum Bacillota_I; class Bacilli_A; order RF39; family UBA660; genus RUG14891. The sequence continues at coordinate 19,934 of CAMJOB010000007.1, forward strand.
TAAAGGTAGATATGAAGATATTAGTGTAGAGAATGCTAGTGTTATAGAATTATTTAATAATGTACATAATGTTTTAAATGCTTCTGGTATTGATCAAATGGTATTTAATAATACTGAATTAAAACTAGAAGATATGGATGAAAATTATAAGATTGGTCTTGCATTTAATCTATTTAAGAATAAAGGAATTTATTCTGATGGAGAACAATCTTATACTTATGAAGATGTTAAAAACTCTTATGAAAAAATATTTGGACCTAAGACTTTTAGTGATGAAAAAAGATTTAGTCTAAATTGTGGTCAATATACTTTAGATGATAATAAAGAATATTATGTTAATCCTAATGCTTCAGTTTGTGGAGCATCAAGTGATATTCATTTAGTAGAACATATTTTATCTGTAAAGAAGTATAGTTCTTCATTAGATATTACAAGTGGAATAGTATTCTATGATTCATCAGAACAAAAAGTATATAGAGATTATAATATGAAGAAAAAAGTATCTGATGTAGTACTTGGAAATGATGATGAAGTTTTAAAAGAATTAACAAATTATATTCAAAAGAATACAGATGCTGTAGAGCAATATACTTATTCATTTAAATTAGGGGAAGATGGTTTCTATTACTATACTGGAGTTGTAAGAACTCAAGATTAGTTTTTGAGGTGGTAGTATGAAAAATAAAAAACTATTATTTATATTATTAGTTTTAGTTTGTATGTTTATTGTTACTAATACTATTACTAATAGTATGGTAGATAGTAAGAAAGATGTGCCTTTTAGAGAAATAGAGTATAAGCTTCCTGCAGGAGCTAGAAAAGAAAAGGCTGAAAAATATTATCGCTTGGTTAATGAAGTTAGTTATAATTTTGGTGATTCTGAAAAGGAATATTTAAAGAAATGTCCTTTTAAGATATCTGCTTATGAGAAAGATACTTATGGCAGTATTAATGATTATCTAAAAGAATCTTTAAAGTCATGTAAGACTTATGATTATTGTACTGATATAGAAAATATTAATCCTAATGGTACTAAAATATTTAAATATAGAAAAGTTGATACTTATACAGTTGTAGATTATTATGTAGCTGAATCAAAGAATTATATTTATGTAGTTATGTTTGAAGATAATTTTGATTATAATGAAACTGATAAAGCTCATTATGAATTTTGTGAAAAAGAAAAGAATGATTTAATTAATACAATTAAGACACAAAAATAAGATACCTTAGGTATCTTTTTTTTATTCTACATTTGATATTTTTATTATTTCATTCATGTCATCATCGTTTGCCATAATGTTTTTATGTTCTTGATTACATTTAGTACAACGATATAGTATTTTATAAGTATCTTTAAATTTTTCTATTCCTACAGGTTTTAATAAACCTTTACAAGTATTAGCTCTATCTCCTGGATTAATATCTACATGTTTTGAATATAGACAATATGGGCAATGGTCTCTGGCTGTGTAGTTAGCTTTTTGTACTTCTTTACCACAATTCTCACATATAAAGTTTTCATCCATCATATTAAACTGTTTCATAAGAACTCCTTTTCTTCTTTATTATAACATAAAATCTTTTTATTCCTTATTTTCTTATGATATAATATTTATTGTAGTTCGGAGTGATACTTATGGATGTACAATTTAAGATAAATGAGTTTGAAGGACCACTAGATTTATTACTTCATTTAATTAAAGAATCTAAGATGGATATTATGAATATCGAAATTGAGAAGATTACTGACCAATATATGGCATATTTAGATTCTTGTGAGAAGATGAATTTAGAGATAGCTTCTGAATATTTGGTTTTAGCTTCAGAGTTAATTGAGATTAAGTCTAAGTTATTATTACCTAATGTTAAAGAAGAAGAATCTGAAGAAGAAGTTGAAGATCCTAGAGAAGAATTAGTAAAACGATTATTAGAATATCAAGCTTATAAAGAAATAACTAAAGTATTACAAGAAAAAGAAGAATTACGTAAAGAAATATATACAAAGATTCCAGAAAACTATGCACAATATAGTAGTGGAGAAGTAATGGTTAAAGGTGAATATCAATTAGATGATTTGATTAATGCCTTAAAGAATTATCTTGCTCGTAAACAAGAGAGTAAACCATTAAAGACAAAAGTTACTGTTCATGACATTAGTGTTGCTTCTCGTAGAAGTGATATTAAGAAAATATTAAGAAAAAAAGGAAGAATGTCTTTCTTTGAATTATTTCCTGTTGTTACTAAAGAGTATGTTGTTGCGACATTCTTAGCAGTACTTGAAATGGCTAAAGCTCATGAACTTATAATAAAGCAAGAAAATGCATTCGATGATATCATATGTGAGGTGGTAGCAGATGAATAAGACAGCGGTATTAGAAGGTCTTTTGTTTGTTGTTGGTGAAGATGGATTAACACTAGATCAAATAGAAGATGTTTTAGAAGTTTCTGAAGAAGAAGCAAAAGAATTATTAAGCTCATTAAAGAAATCTTATGAGAGTGACGAACGTGGTATTCGTATTGATTTCTTAGGTAATAGATTTAAGTTAACTACTAAACAAGAACACCGTGAGTATTATCAAAAATTAATAGAAAATCCAGAGACTAATATTCTTAGTCAAGCTGCATTAGAGACATTAGCAATTATTGCTTATAATGCACCAATTACTCGTATTCAAATTGATGCGATGAGAGGTGTATCTAGTGTTTCTATAGTACGTAAGTTAGTTGCGAAAGGATTTATCAAAGAAACTGGTAGAAGTGATCTTCCTGGTAGACCAATACTATATGAGACTACATCAGATTTCTTAGATTATTTCGGATTATCTACTTTAGATGATTTACCAAATATGGATGACTTTATAGAAGAACAAAGTGAAGTTGAAGATACTGAATCTGATTTATATGATTCTAAATATAAAGAAGAAGATTAATGTTCTTCTTTTTTTTTATTAATAATGATAAACTATTAGTAGGTAGAGAATTGAGGCGATATAAATGCTTGAAGGTTTAAAAAAAAGATTATTAGACCATAGAAATATACGTTTAATTCGTAAGAGTGATTTCTTTGATGAGAAATTTTATACTACTAATAATCCTAAAGTATTTGGAGATCCTTGTACTCATTATTATCGTTATGGATGGAAAGAGTTTTATGATCCATCTGTAGATTTTAATGTTAAGAAGTATTTAGATTCATATTTGGATGTTAAAGACAAATGTGTAGAGCCGTTATATCATTATCTAAAATATGGTAAAAAAGAAAATAGAAATATTTATAAGAGTAATGGAAAGATGTCTTTTGATGATGCTTTTCAAAAAATTTATCATTATTCATACTCATTTAATATTTATTATTGTGAAGATAAAAAACGTGTTAATTTATTTATAGATGAAGTTAATAAAGATACTGAAGAATTAATGCGTGTAATGATTAAGTATTGTAAGAAGGGTCCTTATACATTACGTATTATTTGTGACAATTTACATGAATTAAATGTTCCTGAAGATGTAGAAGTTATTAACTATAATAGTTCTAATTATTTGGAAGTTAATTATGATGATATATATATTTGTTCTTCATGGAAGTATGTATCTGCATTATTAAATACTACTGCTTTTTATGGAAATGTTTATTATTATGTTAGAGATATTGATAGATTAGTTCCTACATCACTTATTTGTTGTGATGATAGAGTAACTTTACTTGTTACTGATCCTAATATCTTAAAACCAATACAAAAGGTTCGTTATGAATTTGAATTTCATCATCTACCTTTAACTATTGATGAAGAGAATTATTTATATTGTGATTTTGGAGATGCTTTTGTAGAAGGTGTTCAAGCTCTTAATCAATTATTTTTAGAGTCTATTTTAGATTCTGAAAAGTGGAAAGTTTATATTTTCCATGATCAAGATTTTGTTTTCCACTTAGATTGTGGATTATGTGTAGAGAGTACTAAGGCTTTTACAACTGATTGTACTTTATTAATAGCAGCTAAAGATGAAGAAGAGGAAGATATGCCTTGTATTACTTATGAACGTATCTTAGAAGATTATTCATTCCAATATGTTAATATTCATAATAATTTATTTTTTAAAGAACTAGATAGTGATTCTTCTGTACCAGTTAAGAAAAATGATTTTAAATTATTAGATGTGATTAAAAAGATGAAGGGAGATGAATAATATGTATAAATATCATTATCCTAAAGTATTTGATTTTGCATTATCAATTCCTTCATTTTCAGAAAGATATACTAAGTTAAAAAATAGTAAGAAAAAGAATGTAATTTATATTAAAGATATATTTGATAGTTCTACTTTTAGATATCGTGCTTATAACGTTATGGAAACTATGAGTAGAAGTAAAGAGTATTTTGTAACATGTTTTTTAGTTACGGAATTAAAGAATCTATATGATTTAATTGATAAGATAGATTTAATTGTTTTACAAAGAGCTAAATGGAGTTTCGAATTAGATAACTTTATAGTATTTGCTCATCGTAATCATAAAAAGATTATTTATGATATGGATGATTTAGTTTACCATACTAAGTATGTTCCAGAATACTTAAGTAGTATATCTGATTATAGTGATTTTAAGATTGATTCTTCTTTTGCAATGGCAAAGAGATTTGAAATGGTTGCGATGAAGTGTGATGGGTTTATTGTTACTACTGATAAGTTAGTTAAACATTTCGAAAAGGATTTTGAAAAACCTGCTTGGTTACTTCCAAATTATTTAAATCTTGAACAAGAATATCATTCTAATAGAGTATGTGAATTACGTAAGAATAGTAAAAGAGATGGATTTGTTATTGGATACTTTAGTGGATCTAATACACATAGAAAAGATTTAGATATAGTGGAATCATCATTAGTTAATCTAGTAGATAAATATGATGATGTCTATGTTAAGATTGTTGGTATTATGGATTTATCTGAACCATTATTAAGATTAAAAAGACAGGGTAGAGTATTTGTAGATGGATATGTATCTTATGAAGAATTACCTTATAAAATAGGTGAGGTAGATCTTAATATAGTTCCATTACAACAACATGCTTTTAATGATTGTAAATCTGAATTAAAATATTTTGAAGCTAGTATAGTTAAAGTTCCTACTATTGCTTCTAATAATGTTGTTTATAAGAAAGTAATAGAGAATGGAAAAGATGGTTTCTTATGTGAAGATTCTGAATGGTTTGATTGTTTAGAATCATGTTATTTAAATCAAAAGAAGTTAGCAGAAGTTGCAGAAGTTGCATATAAGAAATGTTTAGAAAGATATAGTAATGATAATCAATTAGAGAAAATTACTAAAATCTATGATGAAATATTAAAATAAAAGATATGGGTTCCATATCTTTTTTATTGTTATTGTTGTAAATACTATGGTATAATTTATTTGCATGCATGTGTGGCGGAATGGTAGACGCGGAGGACTCAAAATCCTCAGTAGGTAACTATGTATGGGTTCAAGTCCCTTCACATGCACCATATGCCGAAATAGCTCAGTTGGTAGAGCAACTGATTCGTAATCAGTAGGTCCTTGGTTCAATTCCGAGTTCCGGCACCATGCCGTAATAGTATAATGGTATTACGAGGCCATGGTAAGGCTTTAATCTAAGTTCAATTCTTAGTTACGGCACCAGATGGCATTTAAGAACAGGGATGTTCTTTTTTTTATTTCTTGTGCTATAATTATTTAAGAATAGGGAGGACTTATGAAAGTAGTTGGCGAAATTACATTTGATGTATTTTATTTGGTATTTGTTTCATTAATTGGATTATTTCTTTTAAAAAGAGCAAAGAGTGGTCCAGTTAAGATGATGGGGTATGCAACATTATTCTTAGTTGTAGGAGATGCTTTCCATTTAGTACCTAGAATACTTGATTATTTATTAACTGTTAATCTTACAGGGTTCTTAGGATTTGGTAAATTAGTTACTTCATTTACTATGACTATATTTTATGTATTTTTATATTGGATATATTTTCCTTTATATCATGAAAAAGAAAACAGTACTGTTAGCATTACATTTTATTTCTTTATGATCGTACGTTTCTTTTTATTAGTACTTCCTACTAATCATTGGTTCTCAGGTGAAGGAACAGTATTAATGGGTATAATTAGAAATATACCTTTTGTGATTATGGGTGGAATAGTAATCTATTATTACTTTAAACATCGTAAGAGAATAGATTCTTTAAGTGGATTACCAATACTTATGACATTATCATTTCTTTTCTATATACCAGTAGTAATACTAGCAACTGATTATCCAATAGTTGGCATGTTAATGATACCTAAAACTATTTGTTATATAATTCTTTGTAATAGTTTTTTAAAGTATTCAATGCATTATGCGAATGTTTAGAAATAGAGAAATCTATTTCTTTTTTTGTCTTGACACTTAATTGTTATTTTTGTTATTATTGATAGCAAAATATAAAGGAGGATTTTGATATGACAAAAGTTTTAGATGATATTTCAAGAACATTTAATGAATACCTATTATTACCTAATCTTACGGATGAAAGATGTATACCAGGTAATGTGAGTTTGAAAACTCCACTTGTAAAATACAAAAAAGGAAAAGAATCAAAGTACTACGCGAACGTACCCATGGTCTCTGCGATTATGCAGTCTGTATCAGGAAGTGATATGGCGATTGCATTAGCAAGAGAAGGTGGGTGCGCTTTTATTTATGGATCACAAAGTATAGAAGATGAAGCTGAAATGGTTCGTACTGTTAAAAAATATAAAGCTGGTTTTATTGAGAGTGATTCTAATGTTAAGAGTGGAACTCCTATACGTGATGTAATTGCATTGATTGAAAAGACTGGACATTCTACTGTTATGATTACAAAGGATGGTACTAGTAAAGGTAAATTTATTGGTATGGTTACTGATAAAGATTATCGTATATCTAGAATTAATATGGATGATCCAGTGGACTTATATATGACACCTAAGAAGAAAGTAGTATGTGCTAAAACAGGAATTACTTTAAGTGATGCGAATGACATGATTTGGGATAATAAAATTAGTTGTTTACCTGTACTAGATGACGATGGTAACTTAGATAGTTTAGTTTTTAGAAAAGATTATGAAAGTGATAAAAATAATCCTAATTCTTTATTAGATGATAATAAGAGCTACATTGTAGGTGCGGGTATTAATACTCGTGATTATGAGGAACGTATTCCAGCACTAGTTGATGCAGGAGTTGATCTTTTATGTATCGATTCTTCTGATGGTTATAGTGTTTGGCAAAAGAATACAATTGCTTTTGTACGTGAGAAGTACGGAGATTCTGTTAAGATTGGTGCTGGTAATGTAGTTGACCGTGAAGGATTTAATTACTTAGCTGAAGCTGGTGCGGACTTTATTAAAGTTGGAGTTGGTGGAGGAAGTATTTGTATTACTCGTGAAACTAAAGGTATTGGTCGTGGACAAGCAAGTGCTTTAATGGATGTTGTTGCTGCACGTGATGAATATTTTGAAAAAAATGGGGTATATATACCTATATGTAGTGATGGTGGTATAGTTCACGATTATCACATCATTTTAGCTTTAGCTATGGGTGCAGATTTTGTAATGATGGGACGCTATTTTGCTAGATTTGATGAAAGCCCAACTCGTATTGTTAAACGTAATGGAACATTCTATAAAGAATATTGGGGTGAAGGAAGTAATAGAGCAAGAAACTGGCAACGTTATGATCTTGGAGAAAATAAAAATAAATTAAGTTTTGAAGAGGGTGTAGACTCTTATATTCCATATGCAGGTAGTTTAAAAGATAACCTTTCTGTTACTGTTCATAAGATAAAATCTACTATGTGTAATTGTGGAAGTATTAGTATTCTTGAGTTTCATGAGAAGGCAAGACTTACTTTAGTTTCTAATGTTAGTATTAAAGAAGGTAGTGCTCATGATGTTATATTAAAGGAAATTGAAAATAAGTAAAATAGTGTCTTTTTCTATCAAATCTTTTATGCTATAATGTATGTTATAAGGGTACGTGGTGATATTAGATGATAGAGAAAATAAAGGGCGTCATCAAATTCATTGGGTTCATCATACTCTCCATTATAGTTTTCATTAGCGTTTATACCTTTGTATTTACTCAGGTGATGAAGAACGATTATGTTAACTTGTTTGGATTTAGCTTCTTCTCTGTACGAAGCGGTAGTATGACTGGAACCATTGAAGTTAATGACATAATAATTGTTGATGTAAATAAAAATGTTCATGAAAACGATATCATTACTTATTATGATGAGCATGATGATATCGTAACCCACCGTTATATTAAAACAGAAGGTGGAAAATTGATTACTCAAGGAGATGCCAATAATACTCAAGATGCTCCTATTGATAGAGATGATGTTATTGGTAAAGTAATCTTTGTATTCTCTCCTAATTTAGCCGTTAAATTATTCTCTGTTATCCTTATCATTGCGATATTCCTAGTACTTATAAACTTTGATGAATTAATCAAAAAATATGTTTTAGATTCAGACGAAACCGATAATAAAAAACCAGATCCTAAGATACCAGAAGTATTACCACAAGATGTATTTAGTAGCCCTGAGGATCGTAAAAATTATAAATCTAGTGGTCTTACAGTCTCTATCCCTTTATATGAGATTGAAAGAATGAAAAAGATGCATGAAGTAGAAACCAACTCTAACGCCCTTGTTGATTTCGAAGGTAATGTAATCGATGAACCAGATAATACTAACCGTAAAAACAAAGAGAAAGAATTAATTGATTTAATTGAAAGTCTTTTACGTGTTAAGAATGATAATCTACACACCACAAAAATTAATAAAGAATGGTTGGAAAAATTCCAATACGTTTATAAATTAGTTAATATTATTTCTATTGGAGATACTAAGAGTTTGGAAGATGCTGTTAGACATCCATCTTTCAAAGAGATATATGATTATGATCTAGATAAGATTGGATTATATGAGAATCTTCGTAATCGTTTATATGAAATGCCTATCTACGTATTCCTTAAAATTTTATGTTATGCAGTTCTATATAACGATGCAGAATTCTTTGATGCAGTATTCAAGATTATGAAGTATAAAGTATTAATTGATAAAAATGGAATATTTAAAAATATTTCTAAAGAATCTAATTATGAGAAACGTCAAGTTAAAGCCCTTATTTCATTTATGCAAAAGTTATCATTAAGTTATGATAATAATAAAGTATTTGAATTAGATAGAATTGAAAGACTAGTAAAAATAAAAGGATATGTTAATGATTAACATATCTTTTTATGCTATATTAATAAATAGGTGATGCAAATGAATGATTTAAAAGACCAATATAGATATCTAGTAGGTGGATATTATGGAATGTGTTTAATGGATGAGTATCCTTTGAAAGAATTTGTTTTACAAGATATTAAGAATTATATAGATTCATTTGTTGAATTAAATCCGATGGATGGTATTGATTTAAAGAAAGAAGAAGAGGATGTAAAAGATCATGTTACTGAGAGAGTAAAACTACAAGATTTATTACTTGTTCTTAATAAAATTAATGCTGATATGGAAATAGAATTTTTAGTTAAAGCAAAATTAAGAGAATTAGGTAGAAGAGATAATTTCTAGTTTAAAAAAGTTATTAAGTATGGTATATTTTTATTATAAGGTGAGGCTTATGAAAAGAATAAAATATATCATACTTTTTTTGATTGTTGTGGTTTTGGTTGGTTGTGATTATAAGTATGCAAGTTTTACTAGAGAAATAAGACATAGTGGTTTTTCTTTGTCTAGTTACTCTTTTAAATGTCCTCCTGTATATAACAAAGAAGATGGTACAGGAGATAAACCAAGATTCTATATTGGTAATTATATTCTTACTGAAAGTGGAGTTTTATATGAAACAAATCTTGGTAAGCAATATTCTAATAATATGAATTGTAAGAAACCTAATTTCTCTGAAAAGATAGATGCAATATTTGATTTAAAGATTGTTAAAGCAGAAGATGGTCAATATTATTATTTAAATGGTAGTGAAGAAGTTCCTGCATATTCTGTAGTACCACAATCTGATGAAGATTATGAATTATATAATATATTGTTAAAAGAGAGTTCTGTAGTTAGAGTTGTTACTGTTAATAGTAAAGGTGGTATATATTATGTTTTAAAGAATGATGGTAATATATATCAATATAATATTTATATGGAAAATAATGAATGGTTACTTGATACTACTGAGTTAGCTTATAGTTATAGTGAGTTTGGTTCAAAGATTATAGACTTTAATTATAATGGAAGTAATTCTACTACATATATTAAAACTGAGACTTCTTATTATAGAATGATGGTTACTAATCAAGAAAAATGTTCTAAGTATGCAGATGTTGCCTGTGACTATAAATTAAAACTTGATGAGGGATTAAAGGGTACATATGATAAGATACTTGCATATAATGGAAGTACTTTAATTACGACATATGGAAAAATATTTAATGTAGTAAATTAGAATAAAGCGTGCTTTATTCTTTTTTTGTGTTATAATAGTGTGTCGAACGGGGGATATTATGTTTATTGTAGGAAAGAAAAATGAACAAGTTGAAGAATCATTACGTAAATCTATAGGAGATAATAATATTGAACTTATTAATAATTATCTTGAATCTTATTATGCAGTTATGTATCAACAAGATGATGTGATTGCTTGTAGAAAGAATTTAAAAAATGCGAATATTAGATATCAAAATGAATGTTTTAGTATTTGGGGTGGATTACATTTTCTAATTCGTTATCCTAAGTTTGCACAATTAGGTAGAGAAATTGATGCAGCTAGTGATAAGTTAATGGAATGTGAAAAAGAATTTAGTGAAGCTGAAATTAAATTAGCTGCAGATCATGAGAAATGTTTAGATTCTAATATATTAGAGCGTATGGAAAATGCTAGATTTTTATATTCTTCTATAGAAGATAGTCCTTTATCTGACTTAAAAGATTTAGTATTAAATAATGAGTTTGATGTTATTGAAAATCATTTAATTGATAGAGTAGATTATGAAGTTGATAAGAAATATTGTGATAAGAAGAAAAAGGATTATAGACATAGATATGAGCCTTTAGCTAGTCAAATGTATAATGTTGCTTTACAATATCGTTTAGTTAATAAAACTATAGAAAATAATTATGATCCTGAAATTGTATATGATGTAATTGATACTTGTTTCTATGCTTTAGAAAAAGGTACTAAAGTAGATGAAAGTCGTTATGAATACTTAAATGATGATATTTTAAATTATATTAAAGAAACTAATAAAAGTATTCATACTAATAATTCTTATAAAACAAAAAGAAGATAGACTATATCTTCTTTTTATGTTATAATTTGTTTGATTTTGAGGTGATACTATGTTACTTGCAGATAAATGGAAAGATTATGAATTAATAGATGCTTCACGTGGTATGAAGTATGAAAGATGGGGAGATATATTCTTATTAAGACCAGATCCACAAATTATTTGGGATAATGGTGATTTAATGGAAAAATATCGTAATAATCTTCATGCTGTATATCATCGTAGTAATAAAGGCGGAGGTTCTTGGGAAAACTTAAAAGTAACTCCTGCTTCTTGGACTATTAAATATAATGATTTAGTATTTCATATTAAACAAATGGGATTTAAACATACTGGTTTATTTCCTGAACAAGCAGTTAACTGGGAATTTATGATGAACAAAATTAAGAATAGTGGAAGAAAGATTCGAGTTCTTAATTTATTTGCTTACACTGGTGGAGCAACAGTTGCATGTCTTGCGGCTGGGGCACATGTTACTCATGTAGATTCTTCTCGTGGTATGGTGGATTGGTGTAAAGAAAACGTTAATGATTCTGGTTATGCTGGTGAGAATGTTCGTTATATTGTTGATGACGTAGTTAAATTTGTTCAAAGAGAAGCTCGTCGTGGAAATACATATGATGCAATTGTAATGGATCCACCTAGCTATGGTAGAGGAGCTAATGGAGAAGTTTGGGATATTGAAAAGAATCTTAATTACTTAATTCAAGAATGTATGAAGATTCTTAGTGATGAACCATTGTTTTTCTTAATAAATTCTTATACTACTGGTTTTTCTAGTCATGTTTTAGAAAATATTTTAAAATTAACTGTTAATCAAAAGAAAGAGGGTAAAATTACTTGTGGAGAAGTAGGTTTACCAATTAAGAATGGAGATTTCGTATTACCTTGTGGTATATATGGAAGATGGGAAAGTAATGAGTAAATTAAATGTATTATATGAAGATAATCATATTATCGTTGTAGAAAAACCAATTAATGTTCTTAGTCAAGGAGATGCTACTGGAGATAAAGATTTACTTACGATGGTTAAAGAATATGTAAAAGTTAAATATAATAAGCCTGGTAATGTATATATTGGACTTGTACATCGTTTAGATAGACCAGTAGGTGGAGTAATGGTATTTGCTCGTAGTAGTAAAGCTGCAGCTCGTCTTAATAAAGAGATTCAAGAACATAAAATGAAAAAGAAATATATGGCTGTTGTTCATGGAAATATAATGGACAAAGGTACATTTAAAGATAAGTTAGAAAAACAAGAAAATGGTAATACTATTCTTTCTTGGGATGGTAAAGATGCAGAACTTAGTTTTGAAAAACTTGCATATGATGAAAAGTCTAATACTAGTTTAGTTTCTATTGATTTAAAGACAGGTAGACATCATCAAATACGTGTACAATTTGCATCTCGTGGCTATTCTTTATGTGGTGATCAACGCTATGGAAGAGTTGATCATACACAACTTGCATTATTTGCATATCAGCTTCAGTTTACACATCCAACTACTAAAGAATTGATGACTTTTGAGGTAAAACCACCTTGTGAAGGACATTGGAAAAATTTTTCAGTGTAAAATTTGTAAGATTATGAAAAATGTTTGCATTTCAAACATTTTTTTGTTATTATTAATGTAGATTAAAAGTAAAGAATAGAGGGATTTTTATGAGTTTTCAATTCGATTGGTTTTTAACTTTACCAGGGATGTTTATTACTGGTGGTGTATTATTACTACTAGTTGCCCTAATTATATTAATAGTAACAAATAAGAAATCTAAAAAGGAACCTAATCCTTTGGCTGCACCTGCTGCACCTGCAGTTGATCCAAATGCTGCTGTAGCTCCAGCTGCTGCACCTGTTGCAGATCCTAATGCTGCTGTTGCTGTTGCTCCAGTTGCTGTTGATCCTGCTGCTGTTGCACCTGTTGCTGTACCAGAAGTAGCACCTGCTGCTCCTGAAGTTGCTCCAGTTGCTGCACCAGAGGCTGCTCCTGTTTCTACTGAACCACAAATGGTAGATCCAGCTGCTGTTATGGCTGCTACAGCTAATACAGATTTATCTCCTGCAGTTCCTACTGTTGCTGCTCCAGAAATGGCTACTCCAACAGAAGCTGCTCCAGTTGTAGATCCTGCTGCTGTTGCTGCTGTTACTCCTGCTGCTGCTCCTGCAGTTCCAGAAGTTGCACCTGCTGCTGATCCTGCAGCACCTGCTGGTACTATTTATGGTGGTGCAAATCCAACAGTTCCAACTGTTGACTTAAATCAAAATCAACCTCATCAAATATATGGTGGTGCTGATCCTTTAGAGAATACACAAAGCATCGCTCCTGTAGCACCTGCTGCTGCACCTGCAGCTCCTGCTGTTGCACCTGTTGCTCCAGCTGCTGCTCCTGCTGCTCCTGCAGTTGCTCCTGTAGCTCCTGCTGCTGCACCTGCTGCTCCTGCGGTTGCTCCTGTAGCTCCTGCTGTTGCACCTGTTGCACCTGCGGTTGCTCCTGTAGCTCCTGCTGCTGCACCTGTTGCACCTGCGGTTGCTCCTGTAGCTCCAGTTCAACAATAATATTAAAAAAGCGAAAGCTTTTTTTCTTTATAAAGGTGATTAGCGTATGAAAAAAGTTTTAAAAAGGGTAGAAATAGTTCTTCTTATTATTAGTATATTTGCTTTTCTTAATGGGTTATTAATACTGTTCTTTTATTCCCATGTAAATTCAGATAATATTATTACTTTTTCAAAACTTAGTTTTGTACCTGCTTCTAGTAATTACTTTTCTCCTAATATTAAAAAGGGAGATCTTGCTTTAGTAGAAGAAATGGACTCAAGTGAGTATCATATTAATAATATTATTGCTTATTATACTTCTGACTTTAGTGGAAATATTGTAGTATCAATAGGTAAGATTGTTGATGGATATACTAATAATGATAGATCGTCATATATATTTAGTGTTCAATCTGATAAAGATTCATCTACTACTATTGATGGTGATGATGTTATTGGTAAATGGCAAGGAAATAGAATAGCTAATGGTGAAGGAATATTTAAATTCTTATTTTCAAGAGTAGGTTTTATATTACTTTGTGTTTTACCATTAGTAATATTATTTGGATTTGAATTCTATTTATTAATTCAAGATTATAATGAACGTAAGCAATAAGAAATTATTGCTTTTTTTTGTCAAATTATTGTATTACAAGTATTTCTTTAATTTCGTGTGCTATAATTAACTTAGGTGATACTATGAAAAAAATATCGATTCTTTCATTACATCTTGGTTATGGTGGTATTGAAAAGAGTATTGTGGCTTTGGCAAATTTATTAGCAAAGGATTATGATGTTGAAATTGCATGTACTTATCATTTGTATGATAAGCCTGCTTTTAATATGGACAAACGTATTAAAGTTAAGTATTTAACTGATAATGTTGTGCCTAATAAGAATGATTTTAAAAATGCATTAAAGAAAAAGAATCCTGTTGCGATTGTTAGTGAAGGTAATAAGAGTATTCATATTTTAAAATTAAGAAAATCTACAATGAAAAAATATATTCGTAGTTGTGGAGCAGATATTATTATTAGTACTCGTGATATATTTGATGATTGGTTAGGTAAGTATGCTCCTAGAAATACTTTAAAAATAGGTTGGGAACATAATCATTTCCATGGAAACTTTAAATATGCGAAGAAGTTAACTAAGTATGCTTCTAAATTAGATTACTTTGTATTAGTATCTGATGAATTAAGAGAATATTATGCTAATGAGTTGAAAGGATCTAATTGTAAGTGTGTATATATACCAAATATTATTGATAAAGTACCTAAGTATCCTTCTTCATTAAATAAGAAGAGATTAGTTAGTGTTGGTCGTTTAAGTCCTGAAAAAGGATTCATTGATTTACTTCGTGTATATCATGGACTTACTACTTTATATCCAGATTGGAAGTTAGATATAGTAGGTGATGGTGATGAACGTCCTAAACTAGAAGAATATATTCGTGAGAATAAGTTAGATAAGAATGTTACATTACATGGATTTAGAAATAAAGATTATATTGATGAATTATTAAATTCTTCATCAATCTACTTAATGACTTCTTTGACAGAGTCTTTTGGAATCGTTATCATAGAAGCAATGAGTCATGGTCTTCCTTGTATAGCATTTGATTCTGCTGAAGGAGCACGTGAATTAATCCGTGAAGGAGAAAATGGATATTTAGTAGCGGATAGAAATAAAGATAATTATATTCGTAAGATTGTTAAATTAATTGAAGATAAAGATTTAAGAGATAAGTTGGGAAAAGTTGCTTATAGTAGTATTCAACCATTTACAGGTGAAGAAGTTATTAAATTGTGGCATGAAATCTTAAAAGGATAGTGATGTTATGAAAAGTGTTATGTTTATTGCTAGTACTGGTGGTCATTTAAATGAGCTATTACAATTACGTAAGATGTTTGAGAATTATGATTATCATTTAGTTACTGAACATACTAAATCAAATTTATATTTAAAAAAAGAATTTGGTAAAAAGATTAATTATTTAATATATGGTACTAAGCATCATATGCTTACTTATCCATTTAAATTATTAATTAATTGTTTTATTAGTTTATTTTTATATTTAAAATATCATCCTGATTATATTATTACGACTGGTGTTCATACAGCTGGTCCTATGTGTTGTATTGGGAAGATATTTGGAAGTAGAGTAATTTATATCGAAACTTTTGCGAATATGGTTACTAAGACTTCTACAGGTAAGTTATTATATCCTATTAGTGATAAGTTTATAGTACAATGGGAGAGTATGAAAAAGCTATACCCTAATGCTGAGTTTGGGGGGTGGATTTTCTAATGATTTTAGTTGTATTAGGAACACAAGACAAACAGTTTACTAGATTATTAGAGACTGTTGATGATTGTATTAATAAAGGTGTTATTAAAGATAAAGTAGTAGTTCAAGCTGGACAAACTAAATATGAATCTAAGAATATGGAGATATTTGATTTATTACCTGCACCTGAGTTTGAAAAGCTTATGGATGATGCTGATATTATAATAACTCATGGTGGAGCAGGAACTATCCTTAGTGCGATAAAGAAGGGGAAGAAAGTTATAGCTGCTGCTAGACTTGCTAAATATAAAGAACATCATAATGATCACCAAAAACAAATTATTGGTGAATTTGCTTCTAAAGGTTATATTTTAGAACTTAGAGATTTTAATAAACTAGATGTAATGCTTAAGAAAGCTAAGTCATTCCAACCTAAAAAGTTTGAAAGTAACACTGATAATATGATTGCTTTAATAGAGAATTATATTAAAGAAGATAACCATACTGCGTGGTATCATAAATATCAATTAATATTTTGGTTATTAATAATTTTAATAATAGTTGGAGTTATTTATTTACTATTTTTTTAGTATTTAACGCATAGAATATAGAAAATATTTGTAAATTTATATACAAATATTTTTTTTTACTTTATAATTTATTATAGGGTGTATAAGATATGGATATGACAAAGAAACGTAATTTAGCTTTTATATTAATGGGTATTGGAAGTGTCATGATCTTTTCTGGTTTTGTATCTTCCTTTATCATTGGTTTAAATAAAGATCGTGCAATAGTACGTGCACGTATGGTAGATGTTAATAATGTATTTGAAGAGTTTAGTACTCAAGTTAGTATTTATGAAGAACAAAGAGATTTATTATATGAAACAACTTTGAGTAATTTTTACTATGACAAAATGTTTCAAGAAGATAGTAAAGTAAAAAATAAAGTATCTAATTATGAGGCTATTGTTGATGCGATTACTAAGAAGACTAAACAATTAGATACATTATGTGATGAAGTATACTACCCTGATAGTACTGTTAATTCTAAATGTATTAATTATAAGAGTATTTATGAACAAGTTAATAATTATTTTGTAACTGATATTAATTATTACAATAAGAATATTGATAAATATAATACTTACATTAGTGGACAAGGCGGAGCTAATGTAATTAAAAAATATGAAACAAAGAAAAAGTATATAGATTATAACAAAGATAAGAAATATGATGGACGCGAGGAGTAAAATATGTTCAAAAAGAAAGACAAAAAGAAGTGGTCCATCAAGAAAAAAATAATAGTAAGTGTAGCTAGTTTCTTTTCAGTTTGCTTGCTTACTTTTTTATTTCTTTTTTATGGTCCATGGGATGGCTTTCGTAATTTATGGATAACTAGTGCGATGACAACGATGTCTCATCAATACTTAGCTACATGGTTCTATTCAGATTCTTATATTCAAAAGGTACTTGCTTCTAATACTGTTACTGAAGTTGATGAAAATACGGATACTAGTGCGATTAAGTTCCGTAAGTATACTACTGCTATATATAAGAATGAATATGATAAAGAAGTACTTACGAAAGATCCTGGTAATGATTTATACAAAGTTATTAATGTAAGTGGTAATGGCTATAAAGGATTTTTAGTAGCAATCTATGATCCTTCTAGAATCCATATAGCAACAACTGCTTATTTAAATGTTAGGGGAGAATCTATTCTTACTGTTAGTGAAAGAGAAAATGCTATTATTGCGATGAATGGTGGCGGTTTCTATGATCCTAACTGGAATGGTAATGGAGCTACTCCACATGGTACTGTTATTAAAGATGGTCAAATTGTAAGTACCTATACTAGAGCTAATGTTGGTGGAGGATTTATCGGTTTTGATAAAGAAAACAAACTAGTTCTTGGTAGATTTAGTGCACAAGAGGCATTAAATATGGGTATTAGAGATGCAGTTGAATTTGGTCCGTTCTTAATGATTAATGGTAAGAGAAGCTTCGTTAGAGGTAATGGTGGTTGGGGTATTGCTCCTAGAACTGCTATTGCGCAAAGACAAGATGGAATAGTCTTATTCCTAGTTATTAATGGTAGACTTGCTTCTAGTATAGGAGCAGATATGATAGATTTATGTGATGTCTTAGAAAACTATGGGGCATATAATGCAGCTAACTTAGATGGAGGAAGTTCATCTGAATTAGTTATTAATCAGCAAATCGTTAATACACCTGTTGCGGGTGGAAGCAACGGATTAAGAGATATGCCAACGTTTTGGATTGTAAAATAATGTAGCAAAAAGAATTCTTTTGTGATACTATAATAGTGATTTATTTGAGGTGATTTAAATGTATATCGGATTAGTAGAAGTTTGTAGTGATCCTACGATTGCTGGATTATTACATATAGTACAAAATATTATGACTATTTTTCAAATAATTGTTCCAATTGTTTCAATTGTGGCATTAATAAAATTACTAATTAAGAAAATGGCCGATCCAGATAATAAAAAATTAGATAATGGATTCCGTAACTGGATTGTTTTATTAATTACATTCTTTATGCTTCCTGTTATTATAAACGCTGTTATGGGAGCAATTGCAGAAGCTGATGCTCCAGATTCTGGAGACTTCTCATTTGCAGCTTGTTGGAATTATGCAAGAAGTAGTTCTTTTAATACTAGAGGTGGATATAAGACTACTCAAGAAGAACAAAATCGTAAAAAGATTACTGGATAAAAGGGAAGAAAAAGTCTTTCCTTTTTATTTTACAAAAGTAGATTAATTTGTTTTAAAAAACTCCATCTTGCCTTGAAAGATGGAGTTCATTTTGTTATAATTTTCTTTAGGATGGAGTACTGCTTATGAAGAGAAAAAAGAATAAAGAGTTAGTTGATACTGTGAATATGGAAAATATTCTAGACGATGAACCTAAAAAGACAAAAAAAGAGAAAAAACCTAAAAAAGAAAAAAAGAAAAAGAGACGTATTCCTTATGGTACTTTTGAATTCTACTATAACGTATTAAGTTTATTAATAGTTATGGGAATTGGAATTTACTTTGGGGGAAGAAGTTTCTATTATTATAGTAAATTAAATTCTAATTTTGCAGCTGCACAATCTACATTAAATGGTACTATTATTAATACTAATTATGTAGTTACAGATGGAGATGGATTACATCAAGATACTGATGGTTATTATTTCAAAGGTAATATTGAAAATAACTATGTTAAGTTTGGTAACAGATTCTTCCGTATAATACGTATTAATAATGATGGTAGTGTTAAGATGGTTACTGATGATATAGTAACTGAATTTATGTGGGGAGAAGATGCTGATTATCAAAAGTCTAATCTTAAAGGATGGTTAGAAAAAGAAGATAAGAATGATCTTACTGGTATTTATTATGATACTTTACCATATCCAACAGATTTCTTAGTAAAGACTGAATATAATGTTCCAACTTTTGATGAGAAGAGTATTACTGATGGTAAAGAAGAATATAAAGATTATGTTACTACATTAAGTGTTAAAGATTATAGTAATGCTAATGGTAAAAATAGTTTCTTAAATATTCAAAAATATTTCTGGATATTAGGTAATGATAAAGATGGAGAAAATCTTTATGTTGCTGAAGATGGTGCTTTACTTCCGGGTAATTTATATGAATCATATGGAGTTCGTGCTGTTATTACATTAAAGAAAGATTCTCCTATTGTTAGTGGTAATGGTACTAAACAAGATCCATATACTATTGATCAAGGTGATAAAACTAATTATGTAGATAGTTATGTTAAACTTGAAAATGATTTATGGAAAGTTTATGCACAATATGGTAAACAAATTAAACTTGTACATTTAAATTATGTAGCGCAAGATCAAAATCGTATTTATAGTGATAGTACAAGTTATTTTAATCCTGATGAATGGAGTAATGTTGCTTGGTACTTAAATAGAGAATTAGCTCCAGCACTTCCTTATTACAATGATTTAGAGGAATTTGCTACATTTACTGGTGAAGTAAGTGGAGATACTTCTTTAGATTATAAGTATAACTATAAGAACTTTACTTTAGCTAAAATGGGATTATTAAATCTATTTGATTATCATAATACTGATTTAGATGATTATTATTTATGTAATACTACTTCTTCTGTAGGTTCTATGGTTAATGTATATCATAACTATGGATTACTAGAAGAGACTAAAGTAGATGATGTTAAGAAGATAGTTGTTACTACTGCTATCTCTAGCGATAAATTAAAAGTAGGAGATGGAACACAATCCAATCCTTATCGTATGAGGTGATTCTGACATGAGAAAGAAAAAGAAACAAGAAGAAATTACAGAACCAGTTATAGTTGGGGATGCAGATGTAGAAGCAACACCAAAGAAAAAAAGTAAAAAGATTAAGATCAAAGTTAAGGTTAAACGTGATCCTGAAACTGGTGAAGTTATAAAGAAACGTAGAGGTCGTAAGAAGAAAGAAGAACAATTAAGAGATGATATAGTTGTTGTTGAAGAAAATCGTAAATTAAAGAAATTTCATATTCATTCTTTTACGATTGGAGTTATCTTAATGGATCTTTGTGTTATTGCAGGTTTAATAGTTATTAATTTGGATACTTTTAAAAATTTCTGGGTTACTTCTGCTATGACTACAATGACTCATAAATATTGGGCTTATACATTATATAGTGAAAAAACTATTAATAAGATTATGAGTGAAAACTATATTGAAGTTAATACTGATAGTGTTAACTTAGATGATATAGTTATTGGTGATACTAGTGCTAAAACTCATTATGCTAGTAAATATGAAAAAGAACTATATACTAGAGATGAAGGTAATGAAGTTTATAAAATTATTCGTATAGATGAAGGAAGATATAAAGGATATTTAACAGTAGCTTATGATCCTTCAGATGTTGAATTAGCTGTTTCATCTAAGCTTGGTAGAATTGGTGAAAGTGTTGCAGTATTATGTAGAAATAATGGTGGTTTAGTTGGTATCAATGCTGGTGGTTTCGAAGACTTAGATGGTTGGGGTAATGGTTCTGTTCCATTAGGTGCAATCATCAAGAATGGTGAACTTGTTTGGAACCATCCAGGAGGTTCTGGTACATTAATAGGATTTACTAAAGATCATAAATTAGTTATGACTCCAGAAACTCCAGAACAAGCTATCTCTCATGGTATGGTTGATGCTATTGAATTTGGACCTAACTTAATTGTTAATGGTAAAGTATCTAAGATTCACGGTGATGGTGGCTGGGGATATGCTCCTCGTAGTGTAATTGCTCAAAGAAGAGATGGTATTGTATTACTTTTAGAAATTGAAGGTCGTCTTCCTGGTTACTCTATTGGTGCTTCCATGAATGATGTAATTGAAATATTACTTCGTTATGGTGCTTATAATGCAGCTAACTTAGATGGTGGCGCTTCTGCTACTATGGCTGTAAATGGTAAATTATATAATAGACCAAGCGCTGGTGGAGAATATGGTGGAAGAACAGTTTCTAATGCATGGATTGTTACTAATAAAGGTAAGAAGACTTGTGTTGGATGTCCATATTAAAATGCAAAAATCTACAAGTAAAATTGTAGATTTTTTTCTTGTAGACATTTTAAAATATAAAAAAATAATATATAATGTTTTTATAATTGGGGTGAAGAGTTATGCAATTTCAAGTATTAAATCCCTTTCAAGGTAATTATGTTACTGCTAGAAATGCTAGAGATGATTTAGACTTAGATGCTATTCTAGCTGGGTGTAATCAAGTTGATGAACAAGCTAATAATTTAGATTATGGTGTGCGTAATTTATCATTATCTAAATCTAATTTTGATGTTGATTCTTTATCTATTGATAATAAAAGTATTGTTAATGATAATATAGATGAATATTGTGGAGCTTTAAGTAATTTAAAACAGGCAATATTAAATTCTACTTATGAGATACGTATTAATGCGATTAATCAATTTAATGCGATGCAAGAAGCATATAATAATGCGGCTATTGAACAGGAAAATCAATTAGCAAATCAAAATTAATGGTTGGTGATAATATGAATGAAGAAGATACAATGTTACCTTTAGGTAGTATTTTACGACTTAAAGGTGCTAAGCAAAACGTTGTTGTTATAGGATATGCAGTAATAGAAGAGGGCGATGTTAAACCATGGGATTATTTAGGTTGTCCTTATCCTACTGGTGTTATTGCTAGTGATCAAAATCTTATGTTTAATAAAGAAGATATTGACCGTGTTATATTTTTAGGATATAGTGCAGAAGAAGATAAGAAGTATAGAGATACTTTAAATCAAACATTAAAGAGGTTAAAATCTAATGGCAAACTTCCACTATGATGGAGAAAAAGTAAATAGTGGTGTCTCTAAGTTAAATCATCTTACTGAGGATTTACAAAATTATTCTAATGGTCTTTATTCTGCAACGAAAAATTTAGTATCTGCAAGAGGATTTGAACAATATGTTGGCGGTATTTCTGCTGGCAGTTTTTCTTGTGAAGTAGAGAATTTTACTTCAGGATTAAAGACTATTATTGATGAAGTGAGAACTGAACAAATACAAATTTTAAATTTTAGTCAGAATACAGAGGATATTAAATTATTTTTAAGTTCTTTATCGGATGAAGAACAAAAAAAATATGACTTAGAGGAATTAGATATATTAAAAGATAGATCTAGTAATATATTTAAACGTGCTGGTGCTTCACTAGCGGTTACTGGATTAGGTATTGTTGAAGGATTAGGTAATTTCTTAGAAACTGGTGCTGATTTATTGGTAATGGCTGGTTGTGGAATAGCTTCTATTTTTACAGCTGGTTTTGATTTGTTAACAGGTCGTAAAGGTGATAACTCAATTACTAAGAGATTATGGGATTGGTGCCAAGGGTATTGTGCTGATAAAAAAGTAGAAAGTATTTTTAATAAATTTTATACGAAGACTGATGTTGGTAGGTCACTGAAAGCTAATGCATATGCTTTTGATGGTTTTAGAAACTTTGGTAAAGGTATAGGATATGTTGCTGGTATGGTAGGTCTTACTGTTTTAACTGGTGGTATATCTGCTGGTGGATTTAGTGCTACTAACTTAGCAGGTTCTATTAGTAGTACTAGATTAGCAGTTACTGCTGGTATAATGGGATTCTCATCAGGTACTTCAGATGCTTGGTCAGATGGAGCAACTGTATTAGATGGATTTAAGTATGGTCTTGCGAAAGGTGCATGGGAAGGTACTCAATGGTATCTAGGTGCTAAGATTAATACTATTTCTGGAGTAGGTAAGAATCTTGCTAGTCCGCTTGCTCAAGGTTTAGTAGATAAGTCTGTACGTATTGGTTTGGATACTGTAGATGCAGCAGCTGGATCATTTATCCAACCAGCCATGAAAATGTTATATAAGTATGATAATAACAAGTCTTTTGGTGAAAACTATGGTGATAGATTTGAAGAAGCAGGAGGCTGGGGTAATGTTGCTACTCAAACAGCAATTGGTGCAGCAGTATCTGGAGTTTCTGAAACATTCAATTTACGTAAATTATTAAAAGATAATAAAGAATTTAAAGCTAGTGGTACAAGTGTAGCTACTGGTACAACTACTACAGCAGCTGCTGTAGGTACTATTGCAGCAACATCTAAAAATACTGTATCAAATACTTCTTCTGGTACTGCTAGAGCTTTATTAACAAGTAGTGCTGATAATGCAAGTAGTGGATTAAAAACAGGTGGTGTAAAGGTATCTACTACTACAGGTGCTGCTGGTACTATAAAAGGTGCTGTTTCAAAAACCACTACTTCTAGTAGTGCTAAAGAAATTGCTACTGCAGCAATGACTAATCAAGAGGCTAGAAAAGAAGTAGGTCAATTTATTGGTGGTAATGCAGTTTCTGCGGTAGGTAGTGGTTTATCTTCTGCAGGTATGGATTTTACTTCTGAATTTATTAAAAATTCAAGTAGTAGTATTGGTAAAGATACTGCAGGACAAGCTATTAAAGCAACTGTTGCAGCAACTGGTTCTAGTTTCGTAGAAGAAACAAAGAATGTTGTTACAACATCTACTAGTGATATTAAAAATATTAAAGGAAATGCTGTTAAAACTACAACAACTACGACTACACGTGCAGTTGCTGTACCATTAACAGAGTAGTTTGGGGGAATATAAATGAATGAAAATGAAGATGTATTAGAAATAATTGAAGCTGGACTTCTAGGTTTTGCTACTGCAGATGCTTTAGGAGTTCCAGTAGAATTTACTACTCGTGGATTACGTGAATCTGATCCAGTTAGTGAGATGCGTGGTAATGGTACTTATCCTGTTCCAGAAGGAACATGGAGTGATGATACTTCTATGACTATTGCGACAATGGATTCTATTCGTGAGAGTGAAGGTATCAATTATGAAGATATAATGGATAAGTATTGTGATTGGGTATTTAATAGTAAATATACTGCGACTGATCAAGTATTTGATGTAGGTAGAACTACAGGACAAGCATTAGATAATTATTATAAAACTAAGATTAAAGCTGTAGAGTGTGGTGGAAGAGAAGATTCTAGTAATGGTAATGGTTCTTTAATGAGAATGCTTCCAATAGTTTATTATCTACACTATAGTGATTTAGATGAAAATACTAAGACTGAAATAATTGATAATTATTCATCTTTAACTCATGCTCATGAGATTAGTAAATTAGGATGTAGAATTTATTATGATTATATGGATGGATTACTATCTGGTCTTAATAAAGAAGAAGCATATGATAAATTAAAATATAAAGAATATCCTAAGTATTATAGTGAAGATAGTATTTTAAAATACGAAAGAGTATTAGATGGTTCTTTAAGTACATTAAATAAAGAAGATATTAAATCTACAGGATATGTTGTTGATACATTAGAGGCAGCTATATGGTGTAATCTAGCATCTAATTCATATGAAGATGCTGTTGTTAAAGCTGTTAATCTTGGAGATGACACAGATACAGTAGGTGCTATTACTGGTAGTATTGCTGGTACTATTTATGGTTTAGAAGCTATACCTGAGAGATGGTTATCTAAGGTACGTAAGTTAGATGAATTAAAGAGTATTGCGACAGGTTATTGTTCAGTTGTATGTGACAACAATGAAAAAGTTTCTGATCTTTTCTATGATACTGATGAGATAGATAATATTACTAGTGATGAAGATAAAGCTAATAGTTTATAAAAAGATGGTTAAGCCATCTTTTTTTGTTTAATAAAAAATAAAATTGAATTCATTTGTTTAATAATATATAATTAAATAAGATAGGAGACTTGTTTATGAAGAGACTTTTACAAATAATCTTTGTTACAATTATGTGTTTCTCGTTGTTTTCTTGTTTTACTGTTAAAGCTGATGAAAGTAAACTTACTTTAGAGAATATTAGGGTAGGAGAAAAATCTACGGCAGTAGGTGTTAATAAGTTAAAACTAGTTAATACTGATGTTACTAATGATATGTTCTTTAATAAAGTAGGGGACTATATTACTTATAATGTAGTTATTAAAAATACTAGTGATAAAGACTTTATTATTAAAGAAATAAATGATGATAATGAGAATGAGTATATTACATATGATTATCTAAATTATCAAGATAAGGTTGTTGCTGCTGGAAGTGAAGCTACTGTAAATGTTAAAGCTACTTATTCTAAAAAATCTTCTAATAAAGTTATAAGCGCAAGTGCGGTTAATTTTAATGTATTATATGAAAGTTATTCAGGTAATCATAATGCAAATACGGTAGATAAAATAATTATTTATATTTCATTATTTATGCTATCTGTTTTAGGTTTTATTTTAACTTTTACATTTAATAAAAAACATATGGCTACATATTTAATTATAGTTTTAGGCATTGGAGTATTATTGCCATATGGAGTTAGGGCTAAGAGTGGGGTTATTACATTTAAAATAAATAATAATATTACAGAAAATTCTGTTTCGTTTTTGAAGACTGGAAGAGAAATAGATTTAAAATTAGTTACTATTTCGTCTAGTGAAAATCTACATTGGGTTAATAAAAAAAATACTGACGAGTATTCATTAATGACAGCTGGTTATGATAGTAGTGTTATAGATAGTTTTTATGGAGAAGATTATTGGAGTTATCAATATTATTCTTCTTATAATATTGATTATTTTGTAGTTAATGCAACTGAGGAACAATATGATTTAGTTAAGAATACATTGAATGATTCAAATATTATTTCTGTAGATGATTCTTTAATGCCAACATATTATTGGTATGATAATGGTGTTTTTTATATTTATTCTTTAGCAGATACGATTATGTTGAATGAAGATTCATCTTACTTATTTGGTTATCTTAATGGTATGTCTTCTATTGATTTAAGTAAATTTAATACATCTAATGTAATTAAAATGAACAGCATGTTTTATCAATGTAATAAAGTCGAGCAGTTAGACTTGAGTAATTTTGATACATCTAAAGTTGTTAATATGAAAGAAATGTTCAATGAGTGTGAAAAATTAAAAAACTTGAATTTAGAAAGTTGGAATTTTTCATTTGTTACTAATATGGACTCAATGTTTTATAATTGTAATTCTGTTGAAACAATTAAATTTGGAAAGATTAATACATCAAATGTAACTGATATGTCTGCAATGTTTATGGATTGTGAAAATCTTTCTTCTCTTAATTTAAGCAATTTTGATACATCAAAAGTAACTGATATGTTTGGTATGTTTGCTAGATGTTCAAGTTTAACAAGTTTGAATTTGTCTAGTTTTGATACATCAAAAGTTAAAGATATGTCTTTTATGTTTCAATTATGTGAAAAATTAACAAGATTAGATTTAAGTAATTTTGATACACATAATGTTACTAATATGGCGGCAATGTTTAATGCTAGTGGTAAATTGAATTATTTAGATGTTAGTAGTTTTGATACAAGTAATGTTACTGATATGTCTTCTATGTTTGCTATTTATTCATTTGATGATGAGAATTATGAATATACTCCAGGTTTACTAACAACATTAGACCTTTCAAATTTTGATACGCATAATGTTACAAATATGAACAGAATGTTTTGGCATTCTGGATTTGTTAACTTAGATTTGAGTGGTTTTGATACTTCAAAAGTTGAAGATATGAGTGGTATGTTTGAAAACTGTAATGTTTTAGAATCTTTAGATATATCTAGTTTTAATACTTTAAATGTAGTAGATATGAGTAATATGTTCGTTGAATGCTGTAAGTTGTCCTCTCTTGATGTTTCTAGTTTTGATACTTCTAATGTTGAAAATATGAATATGATGTTCGGCTACTGCGAAGAACTTACATCATTGAACGTTTCAGGATTTAATGTTTCTAATG
>CAMJOB010000008.1 GCA_946407495.1 uncultured Bacillota bacterium
GTCTTACCATCTGGATTTTGTTTCATATAGAATGCTTTAATATCTTTTGGCCAATTAGTAATAAATACTGGTCCATTAAAGTATTCAGTAATATATTTTTCATGTTCCTTAGCAATATCTTCACCTTGTTTAGGTTCAAACTCCCATTTAACATCAGCTTTTTGTAAGATATTGATACATTCTTCATGAGTTACACGACTAAATTTAGAAGTAACTAATTTATTTAATTTATCTAGTAATCCTTTTTCTACAAATCCATCTAAGAATTTCATTTCGTCAGGACAATTGTCTAAAACATACTTAACTACAAACTTAAGCATATCTTCCATAACTTCCATATCACCTTCTAGATCACAGAAAGCCATTTCAGGTTCAATCATCCAGAACTCATTAGCATGTACTTTTGTATTAGAATTTTCTGCACGGAATGTAGGACCAAATGTATAAGTCTTTCCATAAGCTAAAGCAAAACTTTCAGCCTCTAATTGACCAGAAACTGTTAAAGATGCAGGACAAGCAAACATATCTCTTTCATAATCAACATGTCCATCTTTCTTTGGAACATTTTCTAAATCAAAACAAGTAACATGGAACATTTCTCCAGCACCTTCACAGTCACTAGCAGTAATTAATGGAGCATGGAAATAAATATATCCTCTTTCTTGGAAATACTTATGAATAGCATAAGCAGCTACACTTCTAACACGGAA
This sequence comes from uncultured Bacillota bacterium, assembly GCA_946407495.1. Classification (GTDB taxonomy): domain Bacteria; phylum Bacillota_I; class Bacilli_A; order RF39; family UBA660; genus RUG14891. Next base: position 711 of record CAMJOB010000008.1, read on the forward strand.
TACTGCTTGGAATAGATTAGTTCTAGGACGAAGATAAGCTTGGTCTCTTAAGAACTCTCTAGTATGTCTCTTAGGTTGAATTGGATAATCTTCTGGACAATCACCAACAAGCACTACTTCTTTTGCTTGAATTTCAAATTCTTGTTGTTCATTAATTGATTTAACTAAAGTACCAACTACTTTAATTGCACAACCTACATGTAATTTTTGAATCTCTTCAAAATCTTTTAATTTGTCATCATAAACAACTTGTACATGTTTAAAACAAGTACCATCAGAAAAATCAATAAACCCAAATTCCTTTTGTTTACGATGGTTACGAATCCATCCTTGAACTGTAACCTCTTTGTTCATTAATTCATCTTTCTTTTCAAATAAATCTTTAACTATCATAAATCCTCCTATTAAAATTGATAAGCTTCTTTCCATGCTAGGATACGAAGAACTGCTTTATCAATTGTAGATTCCTCTATTTGTTTATTCTTAACCCCATCTAATAATTCTTGATACATAGATTTAATATCACTAGTAATAATCATATCTGCTCCAGCATTAATTGCTAAAGTAGCAGCATTACCACCTTCTGCGTATTCTTTAACTGCATCCATATCTAAGTCATCAGTAACAACAATACCAGTAAAGTGTAACTTATCACGAAGCTCACCAGTAATTACTTTCTCACTTAAACTAGCAGGATGATCTGGATCCATACATTTAACTATGTTATGAGAAACAAGTATTGCTGGAACTTTCTCATCTATACCACTAATAAATGGTAAATAATCATTCTCTTCAAATGTTGTATAATCACGTTCATCAATAGCTATACCAGTATGTGTGTCTTCATTATTTCCATATCCAGGGAAATGTTTTAAACAAGATGAAATGTTTTCACTATTAGCATAAGAAACCATATTACTAATATATTCAGATGTACTAGCAGCATCTCTACCAAATGTACGAATATAAATAAAATCATCTTCATCAGTAGAAATATCTGCAACAGGAGCTAAGTTAAAATTAACTCCAATAGATAAAAGTAATTTAGCTTTTTCTCTTTCCATCTCTTCTAGTAATTCATAACCACCCTCATCATAATAACTCTTAGGTGACTTAAATTTACTATCACGATACTCTTCAAATCTACTAATACGAGTAACATATCCACCTTCTTCATCAGCAGCAATTGCTAAAGGATAAGTACTTTGTTTTTGTAACTCATCTAAATGTTTCTTCATAGTAGTTTTGTTATAGCCCTCAAAATCTTTGGCAAATAGTAATAATCCACCAGCATGATACTTAGTAACATAAGTAGAAGCTAAATTAGCATCATAGCTAACTAAGAATAATTGACCAATCTTCTCCTCTAAAGTCATCTTCTTTAATTTAGCATTGGCACTAGTATAATACTTACCAAATAAATCATTACTTTTAATTTCTTCCATAGGTTCTTCCTTTTCTTCTTTCTTTGAAAAATATTTATCTTTATTCAAATATAAGAAAACTCCTCCACCTATCAAAATAACAATTAATAGAAAAGCAAAAAATCTTCTCATTTACTTCACCCCATTATCTTCTTAAATTCACTTGGATTAGATACTTCAAATAAAATATCTTTTTTAATAACAGGATAATACATTTTTAAACGATTGGCATGTAGATATAATCTAGTGGCACTATCCTTCTTTTCACCATATTTTTTATCACCAACAATAGGATTTCCAAGAGTTTGGAAAGCTACACGAATTTGATTCTTACGTCCTGTTTCAATATGAACAGATACCATAGAATACTCATCATTTTCTTTAGTAACTTTATAATTAGTAATTGCCTCTTTCGCATCATCTTTTTTACTAACATAAACAAGATTTGTTTTAGTTTCACTTAACATTTGAACAACACGATCTTCTTTCTTTTTTAGATGACCATGAACAATTGCTACATACTCTCTTAAAGAAACATATTCATTCCAATTTTCTTGTAATTGATTCTTAGTCTTTTCATCTTTCGCAAGGACTACAATACCACTTGTATCTTTATCTAAACGATGCACAATAAATACTCTTGCATTACGATCTTTAGAAACTAAATATTCACGAACAATATGATATAAAGTTCTCTCTTTTTCTTTAGCTGTCGCAATAGTTAAAAGACCACTAGGTTTATTAACTACAATAATATGATCATCTTCGAATACTATTTCAAATGGTAAAGTCTTTTTATTCTTTCCTTCTGTATCGATATGAATTTTCATTCCTGGTAATAAACGATAATTATATTGAGAAGTACGATTATTATTAACATAGATAGAACCATGAGTTAAGTATTGCTTAATTCTCTTTCTAGGCATATCTAAATGTTCGTATAAATAATCTAATAATTCCGCTTCATTTTGTACTAATAATTTCATAATAATATACTCCCTCTAAACAAAGTTATTATATCGCAAATACAACAAAAAAAGAAGTGTATCAACACTTCTTTATTGAAAATATTTTGAAATAACTGTTTCTATTGGATTACCATTTGAAGAGTCTGTAACTTCATCAGCCACTCTACGTAGTTTTAAGCTTGCATCTTCAACTGCAATCGCAAAACAATCTTCTTGGAATAATGCCATATTGTATTCATCTTTTCCAAGTACAATTACTTGATTCATTTTTAATTTTTTAGATTCAAGAAACTCTTTCATAGAAGGAACTAAACCAGTACCATCTTTTTGAATAACAATTCTATCAGTTAAAGAAACTATCATAATATCTTTAATCTTCTTTAACTCATCAATTAAAGAACCTTGATTCTTTTTAGAACATATTATCTCAATCTTATAAATAGAATCTTTATGGAATTCACTAAATACTTTAAAGTCTCCTATTAATCTAGCAGACTCTATAGGTAATAAGTCCTTAGTACAATTACAATAATCAAGTGTATAGAAACAAATATTATAATCAGAACATATTTTATTAATACGCTTAGTTGTAGTTAAAGAGATTTTTTGATCTACAATAGTCTTCTTACGATTTACATCATAGAAATAAGCACCATCAAAAAGAATAATATAATCGATAAATGGAAAATCACGATTGTAATCTAATACATTTTGAAAACCACGAGTAGAAGTTACACCAAAAGCAACTTTATCACCACGTACTTTGTCTAAAGCAAGCATCGTAGATAAAGGAATGGCGTCTTCTTTATCAATTAGAACATCTTCAAAATCACTTATTAAGACTTTGTACATTCGAATCCCCTCCAAAATATTTTTTTCTACAATATAGTACAAGTAATAATTCAGCAAATCCTAAAATAAATCCGCCAAATACATCACTTGCATAATGAACACCTACATATATTCTACTAATACAAATATTAAAAATCAAATAGATAAGTAATATCTGTATTAATAATCTTAACCACTTTTTCTTTATCTTACAAGTAACAAGAGTAAATAAAAATCCATATAAAGTTATTGCTATCATTGAGTGACCACTAGGAAAAGAATAGCCACCTATTTTAACTAACCTTAAAACATCAGGTCTAGGACGACAAACAATATGTTTTATAACATAGTTACTGCAGATTGATAATAATGCTACAGTATCCATAGATATCTGATCCTTAGGTTTCAAAATAAGATGCATACATATTAATACAAGTGCTATCATTTGCCAATTTCCCATATAAGTAAGTACAACAAAATATGTATCTACAAACTTATTAGAAAAAGAACGCAAAAAATTATAAACAGCTAAATCAATTGGTTTAATATAACCAGTTAATACACAAAATGCATCTATTAAGAATAACAAACAAAATATAGAAATTAGTATTTTATAACTCTTGTCCCTCATTATCTTTTCCCACAAACTTTCTTATTCTAGAAAGTACTTTCTGTTTTTTTAATCTACTTGCAGGTAATTGCAGCTGTTCTGCACAATCAGAGATTGCGACACAACACTCAATAGTTTCACTATCAGTATCTAAAAAATTCTTTTTAGTACTTGAAAATTCACTCATAGCCTTTGGTATTTGTGAATTTAAATAATATAACAAATTACTTCCATCATAAGCTGTACCGCGTAATAATTGTCCCATTAAATCAGGATTCTTTAACATACAAATTGAACTTTCTTGAACACCTATAGTAGAAACTAAAAAATCTCCAACTAAATATTGTATCCAATGTTCATTATATATACTACGCTCATTAAAACCATCAGAATAAAGAGTTCTAGAAGAAAAATCTCCTTTTTGCCAAACTTTTAAAGCAATACTCTCTGCAAAACCACATTTTAATTCTTCCGATAAATTACAACGAAAGGAACTCATACCATCGATAAGCCCTCTAGTAAGAGAATAATACATTTCAGAAAACTCCATCTCACTATCTAGTGGAACGCTTTCTACAATTCTCTCCATCTTAGGAGTAACCATACCCTTACCAAGTAACTGTCTTACTCCTATTAAATAATTAGTACGAACATTTTCTTTCGTTAAATTCAAAAAACCACCTCTCCTAAATTACGATATTTTCACGAACTTCTTTTTTGTATACTTCCACTCCAGGTTGATTGAATGGATCAATATCAAATAAGAATCCGCTATAAGCAGCAGCTAACATAAAGAAGTACATTACTTGACCTAAATACTTTTCAGATACTTCAGGTAAAGTAATCATTAATGAAGAAACATCACCTTTCTTATGTGCTACACGTACCGAATCTAGGACGATATTATTGATTTCATTTAAATCATAATTACGAAATTTAACCTTACTAGAATTTTCAATTTTAATGAATGTTTCAAATAAAATTTTATTTCCTTCTTGAACAAATTGTCCTAAAGAATGTAAGTCTCTAGTATGAACAGTTGAAGTTGGAAGAATACCTACACCTTCTTTACCTTCACTTTCACCAAATAGTTGTTTTAACCATTCACTAAAATAACTTAATCTCTCTTCATAAACAACATAATTCTCAACAACTTTTCCTTGATCAAATAAACTCTTACGAGCTACAGCATATTTAAATGCATCTTCTTGATATTTAGCACCTTCATAATAACCTTCTACAAATGCTTTTAAATCAATGTTAAATGCAAGTGGAAATAAATGTGCAGCCGTCATAATAGAATATCTACCACCAATATCATCAGGGATAACAAATGACTTATATCCTACTTCATTTACTTCTTGACGTAGAGTTCCTTTTACTGGATCTGTAGTCATAATAATACGTTTAGTTAAATCTTCTCCAGAATATTTCTTTTCCATTAATTCTTTAATTAAAGTATAAGCAATAGTTGGTTCCATAGTAGTACCACTTTTACTAATAACATTAATAGAAAAATCTACACCTTTTAAATAATCTAATAATTCAGACATATATGCACTACTTAAACCAGTACCTGCATAAATAACTTTGAATGAATTATCAACAAAGTATGGAGCAAGTGCTTTTTCAACACAATAGCTTCCTAAGAAAGAACCCCCAATACCAATAACAACTAGTACAGAAGAATGCTTCTTAACTTCATTTGCAGTCGCAATAAAGTCATCAATCAAAGAATCATCTATTCTTTTTGTCCATCCTGTCATATAAGCTTCATCAAATTTATTGTAAACCTCTTCTTTACGGTTTAATAAATCAGCATTAAAATTAGACATACTAGTAAAATCGAATTTAATCATAAAAATAATAACCTCCTAAATTCTAAAAATATTATAACATAGGAAGAAATATGTGTAAAACAAAGGCAAAAGAAAAAGAGGAGTAATCTCCTCTTATCTTGTATGTACTTGAACTTGATGAACAATACCATCATTAACTAAATCAATAGTATTTCCATTAACAGCTTTATTATCAAGAACAATATCTTCATTATTATCTTTTGTAACTTTAATATGATAGTCTGTATCCATATAACGATATACTACTTCATATTTGTCCCAAGATACTGGTAGTTTTGGAGTAATCTTCAAACTATCCCCTTGTTTATGTAATCCTAAGATTTCCTCAACACCTACACGATAGAACCATCCAGCAGAACCTGTATACCAAGTCCATCCACCACGACCTTCTCTACCTTTAGCAGAATAGATATCAGCAGCGATAACATATGGTTCAGTCTTGTAATGATCAGCAGCATCTTTTGTTAATGCACGATTAACTGGGTTAATCATTTGATAATAACGGAATGCACGATCTTGATATCCAGTACGAATTAATGCCATTAAGTACCATGAAACTGAGTGAGTATATTGACCACCATTTTCACGAATACCTCTAGGATAATTCATAATATATCCTGGATTATTTAATGAACTATGGAATGCTGGAGTAAGAAGCTTAATAATCTTAGCATTATCATCAACAAGTTTTTCTTCACATGCAGTAATTACATCGTGAACTCTATCTTTAGGAGCTACTCCACTCAAGATAGCAAAACTTTGTGATAATAAGTCGATCTTACATTCTCCATTTTCATTACTTCCAAGCTTATCTCCATTATCGAAGAATGCTCTTAAGTAGTGACTTCCATCCCAAGTCTTCTTATTTAAGTTATCTTTTAATTTCTCATTAAATTCTACATACTCTGAAACATCAAAATTACGGTTATGACGTTTCATAAATTTAACAAATTCATCGATGATTAAGTATAAGAAGAATCCTAACCAAACACTTTCTCCTTTACCCTTAATACCAACTTTATTCATACCATCGTTCCAGTCTCCACCACCCATTAATGGAATCTTATGACGACCTAACGAATGCATAGATAATTGTAAAGATTTAATACAGTGTTCTAATAAAGTTTCTGTATAGTCTGAATAATAGAAGACCATACCTTTTTCACTTTCATATTCACTTAGAGTATCACCCATAACATAAGGAACTTGTTCATCTAAGATACTGTAATCTTTAGTAATCTCCATATAATGAAGAGTTGCATATACAAGCCATAAATAATCATCTTTATATTTACTACGTAATCCAAATCTATTCTTTTCATGCCACCAGTGACATACGTCACCTTCTGGGAATTGATGAGCAGCATTAATTAGAATTTGTTGTCTTGCATAGTCTGGTTTAATCATTGCAACATTTAAAGAGTCTTGTAATTGGTCACGGTAACCAAAGGCACCACTTACTTGATAGAATCCACTCTTAGCAAAGATACGAGATGATAATGTTTGATATAAATACCAACCATTTACCATATAATCGAAACTTGCATCAGGAGATTTAACCTTAACAGTACCTAAAGTCTTAGCCCATTCATCTTTAATAATCTTTAACTCTTTCTTAGCATTAGCAATATCAGTATACTTAGCAATTAGTCTTAAGTTTTCTTTATCACTCATACTACATCCTAAAGCAAATACAATTGTCTTCTCTTCTTTAGGATCAAGAGATACTGTTGTATTAATAGATTTAACAAGCATCTTATTAAGTTCAGCACTATTAATTGGTAAAGATGAAGTCATAAATACGTTAACGTCACCGAAGTTAATACTGTAAACGTTACGCATCTTTAAGTAATTGTCATCTCCCATAAATTCAGTAAGAATATGACGAGATGTCTTTTCTTCAAAGTTACCAAATGTTGGATTAATCCAGAAGTCAATGTCATAATCAACTTTCTTGTTTTCTTTATTACGTAGATTCATTAAGTAAATCTTAACGTTATCTTCTTTTGCAACAAACTCTGTAACTTCAGTAGCATGTTCTTCAGTCTCACTTGATAGGATAGAATAACCAAATCCATGAACACACTTCATTGGATCGAATAATCTACCATTGAATTTAAATCCTTCAGATTTATCATTACATACAGTATCATTTGTCCAAGAAGTTATCTTAAATTCACCTGAGTTATATGCATAAGTAAATCCACAACCATTGTTAGTAACAATAGTACCAAAGTTACGGTTAGCAATGATGTTAGACCATGGAGTTGGAGTATCGTGATTATAAATTACATACTCTTTTCCATCATTTCTAAATCCACCAAAGCCATTATCGAATTGTAATTTTTCTTCGTTAGGTAAACGTAAATTAACTTCATAATGAGTTCTACCATAATCACTAACTGAATTAGCATTTTGTAGTTCATCTACTGCCTCTTTTAATGATTGATGATTATTAATCTTGAATTTTAATCTAGGAACAACTTGTAGTAAGCCATATTCCTTTTCATTCATTTCATCACCATCAATAACAGTGATACTACCAGGAGTATGATAGAAACTATTCAATGTATACATACGATACATTTCATCATCAATTTCTTTACGAATAATCTTACTATATTGACTACTTTCATTATTGATAATAACAATATCTACAAAGATTGAATGGTTTTTATAATATTCAAATGCTTTAAGAATTTCATATACGAAACTCATATCACTGATATCACTAATTTCAACAAGGATAATTGGACGATCTCCACTTACTCCAAATTTCCATAAACCAGATTGGCCTAAAGCATTCTTACGAAGTAAATCCATTCTCTCATCATTAACACTAATACGAGTAGTTTGGTATAAGTAGTTAAGCATAATGTTATATACTCTCATAGCTTCACCAGTAACATTCATATTCTTAGTATTAATAATATTCATTAATGTAGCTACTTGGAATGCATTTTCAATAACCTTTTCTTCATCATAACTATCTACAATATCAAGAATTTGTTCTTTACTACGACCAAATCCAATAATCATATAAATAGTTTCACTAGTATTAGGTAAAACATCAATTGTATTTCTCATACTAACAATAGGATCTAAGTTATCGCCACAATAATTAGTTAAATCTCTATATAGAGCAGTTGGATTAGATGTAGAATTATTTCTTCCTAAGAAGTTAACTCTCTCTGTTTCATATGTATATTCAGAAGTAGCATTTGGAACAAATAAACGATGTACCATATAACTGCTAATGTTTGTATCTCCTCTACTCTTACGACGAGCAATTAATGAATTAGTATTCTTATCATATTCAGTAGAAATGAACATACTATTAAATGCTCTATGACTAACATCATCCATATTTTCAGAAATAATTGGTTCTGTGTAAGATGTTAATTGTAGATGTTTAACTTTATCACTATCATTCTTAATAGTAACCTTACGAATTTCACAGTTATGATTTTTACATACTGTAATTTCTGTCTTAGTTGTAATTTGTCCATCAGTACGAGAATATTTAATTCTATCTGAAGCAAATACAACTTCATATTTTTCAGGTTTTTCATTAACAGGAGCATATGTGTTACTCCAAATACGATCAGTATCTAGATCCTTAATATATAGGAATACACCATAGTCTTGTTCTGTTACCTTACGATAACGGTTTAATTGTAATGTACGATAACGTGAGAAACTGTTACCACGATCGTTCATTAATAAACAATATTTCTTGTTAGATAGAACTGATACTTCTGGTAAGTAAGAAATATAATCAAATGCACGAATATCATTTTCAATAGACTCTTTATCATAGTTATATTTCTTATAACGAGCCATCTTCATATCAATACTTGTCTTAACTTGTACTTTTTCTTTTAATAAAATATCAAATGTCTTAATTAAAACATTATGATGGAAATAATTCTTAATAGCATTAGTTTTTAGGTAATTAACGATTCCTGCTAAAATCATACCTTGATGGTGAGCAAAGAATGCTTCAACTACACCTTTATTATCATAGTCATATGCTTCATAGAAACCATATCTACCATACATATCTAATTTTTTGAATTTTTCCATATTTTCATATACATCTTCTGGGAATAATTCAAGAGCCATAATAGATGCATATGGAGATAATACTATACGATTTTCTTTATCCTCTTTAGCCTTTAAATAAGGTGTCGAGAATGCTTTATATTTGTAATTTAAGGCGTTATCCAATTCATTATAAGCAGATTCACTAATTCCCCAAGGAAGACTACGAGAAACACTCTCGATATAATCCTTTTGACAGAATCTAGCAAATTGATAAGATTCATCTAATAAAGTATTAGGATACTCTTTCATAAATAATAATGGCATATAGTATTCGAATGAAGTACCACTCCATGAGATAAGACCCTTACGTCCTTTATAAGTAGTAAGTGATTTATCTAAACAGAACCAGTGTTTAGAAGGAGCATCTCCTAAACAGATTGCTAAGTAGCTTAATAAACGAGCTTCACTAGCAAACTTGTTATAGTTATAGATTGATAACTTACCTTCTTGTTCATCATATCCAATACTAAATACATGTTTCTTAGTATAGAATTTCTTAAAGTTAGTACCATGAATAATCTTATCGCATAGTTTAACTAATTGTTCAGTATCATCAAATTGTACTAAGAATTCTCTAGCTACAACAACACTAGCAACAAAGTTACCAGAGTCTACTGCAGAAACGAATCTACAATTCATAACTTTAGCAGTCTTAACATCATACCAGTTATATAAATGACCATGCCATTTTTCAAGACTATCAACTGAAGTAAGAATCTTGTCAATCATATCGATACAATATTCTTTATCAACAAATCCCATTTCATAAGCACCAACGATACTAGTTAATGAATAACCAATAGCAGTTGGAGAAGTTCTTAAGTCTAGTTTTTGTTCACGATTCTCTTGATAATTATCAGGAATTAAATAATTGTATTCCTCTTTTAAATTATCTTTAAAGTAATGCCATGTCTTATCAGCAAGTTCAGTAATATCTTCAATCTTCTTATCACTTAACTCAATACGATCATGATCAATATCTTTACTTACAAAATATAGTACAAATGGTGCAGTCATAAATAATGCTGCTAATAGGAATGCCCAATAGTTTTTAAATACAACACCATATACTAGTAATAATCCAACAGTAATTAAGTTTGGAACAAAATTTCTAAAGTAACTCTTTAGGTCACCACGAACAGTCTTTTCAACTTCCTCTGCAGTAATCCAGTTTAATAAGTTTCTATGGCTAATTAATAAACGATACATAGTACGGAAGAATGCATCCATGTATAGTTTTGTATTAAATGGAATATTACAGAATACAATGTAGCATCGAGCAACAAGACTCTTACCACCAAAGAATAAGTTCTTGTAACGAACTGTTGTATTGTCCTTACCTTTTACATTCATCTTACTTCTTAAATAGAAGATGATTGGAACAGCAATTTCTAATCCTACAAAAGCAAACCACCAAAGAGGATTAACAACTCCACAAACAAGTGCAAGAATAACAATTAATAATAGTGCAGGATTTAAGAACATACGAATGATGTTATCTAAAATCTTATATTTTCCTAATAAATTAATAGGATTTTTAACTTTTCTACCAGCACGATTAGATACTTTTCCACCTAACCAACCGATAATTTGAACATCTCCTCTAGCCCATCTGTGATGTCTAGTAATATCTGTTAAGAACTTAGAAGGGAAATCATCGATTAACTCAATATCAGATACATAACCACATCGCATGTAGTTACCCTCTAATAAGTCGTGAGATAAAATTAAGTTATCTGGGAATGTATTAGAAAGTACTTTATCAAATACTTCTAGATCATAAATACCTTTACCTACGAAACTACCTTCATTAAAGCAGTCTTGGTAAACATCAGGAACGACTGCTGAGTATGTATCAAATCCACCTATTCCAGCAAAGATTTGACTATATAAACTCTTATTAGTTGCTTCAATATCAACACTTACACGAGGTTGCATTAAACCATATCCAGCAACAACTTTAGTTCCTTCTTTATTTAGAACTGGTCTATTTAATGGATGTGACATACAACCAACAAGATTTAATACTGTATTTAATACTAATCTTGTATCTGTATCTAACGTAATAACATACTTAATATCTAAATCATGATCACTAAGCATATTTACATTGAAATATTTTTTCTCATTAACCTTATCCATCTTCTTTAATAAAATCTTATTAAATTGAAGTAAGGCTCCACGTTTTCTTTCAAAACCTAAGAATTGACTCTCTTTTTCATTCCATAATCTCTTACGATAAATGAAATAGAATAACTTTTTCTTATATTTCTCATTTAATTTATTAGCATATTCTTCACCATATTTAGCAACGTCTTCATCCCAATCACATACTTCTTTGTCTGCAGCTTTAACATCACCTAATAAAGTGAAATATAAATTACTAGATTTATTAATAATATAGAAAGTTTCAAGTGTATCAAACATGTCTTTGATTTTCTCTCTATTAGCAACTATAGTTGGAATAACAACCATTGTTGCAGACTCTTTTGGTATTCCTTTAGAATAATCTAATTTAGGAAGAACCTTTGTAGGTACAACTTGAATTAATATTTGATTGAAAATTTGTACAAATAATTGACTTACTGGAATTAATAATATTAAGAATCCAAGTATTCTAAATTTAATAAAATATTTAGATAAGAAGAAACTTACAACTAATGTGAATAAAACTATTGTTGCAATATATGCAACTACATTAACTGTCTTGTTTTTCTTCTTAAATAATTGATATCCAATATGATACTCACTACTATCAGTTTGTTCTAATAATTTTTCAAGATAAGCAATTTCAGAGCAATGATTTTTCTTAGCTAAAGTAAGAAGTTTTTCACGATATAAATCCTTAGACTCAGGAGTCATTGCATCATAGATTTCATCCTCCATTAAAGTCTTTTCTGTCTTACTTATCTTTTCAAATAAGTCTTCTCTTGAAATTTCAAAGAACTCTTTTAGATCTCCAAAAATATTAGATACTAAAATATCATTATCAATTTTTCTTTGATACTCGTCGTTAATTAATTCTTTTAAACTAATTTGCTTTTGTTCAAGCAATTCATTTAATTGTTTAAAAATACGATTACTCTTACTACCTAATTCTTTTAATTCTTTATTAAGTTCAAATAGATAATTATAATTTTTTTCTACTGGGAAGTCTTCTTTAATAAAATGGCTGAGTTCTATGTCTTTACCATCACGTTCTTTAATAATATTACTGATAGATTGTTTATCAATAAGTTTTTTATGTTCTTCCTTACATATTTGTTTCAACTTATCAGTATAAATAAAGATTAAAACATCCTTAATACTTTCAATCTCTTTATATGAAAGATAATAATCATTATCTTTTTGATATTTTTTTAACTCGTCAGATAAGATTTTTAAACTAACATTGTAATTATTCTTAACAACAATATCACGAATAATATAATAAACACTATTAATCATCTTTGCACGTTTCTTAATAGCTTTCTTATCGTGAACAAAATTAGTTTTATGTTCAACTACAATATAGAAATTATCAATAAGCCATTCGTTAGTTATACCAACGTACTCTTTTTTCTTTGTCTTATCTACAAGATAATTATAATAATCATTAACTTGTTCAAAATCATTTATAAATTTTTTTAAATAATTAGCCATTTACATCAACTCTCCTAAAGCAAGTATATCACAAAATAATCTTAACTAACAACAAAAAAAGTGAGTATCAAACTCACCCTCTTTTTTTGAAATAACAGCATCCTGTAACGTCATCATACTTACTACGATTTTTGTTAGCATGAACAATTAAAGTACCCAATATATCTTCATCATTATTAACTGAAGCTATAGTTTCTATAGTAGCATCATTGACTGAATCAGTAACGCCATCACTTAATAATAATAACTTATCATATTCATCATTATTAATTGTGATAATATCATTAAACAATTCTTTTGATTTACCTAAATATTTAGTTAATTTAGCACCTTTTTGATATTGGAAAGCTTCTTCTTTTGATATCTGATCATTTTTAAACATATCCCATACGATTGTATCATCACAAGTAAGAGATTTTAAAGTTCCCCTATTAAGTGAATAAACTCTTGTATCGCCACAATTAAAAATAAATGTTTTATCATTTCCAATTAAAATAGTACCAAAAGCTGAACCAATAGTTCTATTTTTTGTTTTTCTCTTATGATGCTTAGAATACTTTTCTAAATATGAACCTAAAGTTTTATTAATTTCAGATATCTTTGATTCATATTTATTTAATAAAATAGAATCATCAAAAGTATCAGAATAATCAATTTCATCAATAAAATTATTCATTTCATTAATAGGATAATTAGAAATCTTCTTCTTTAACATACACCCATTAACAAAATCAGATATACATAATAATTTGATATTTGGATTATATTTATTAACTTTGCAAAAAGATTTTTCAATATTTCTACTATGTGAACTATCTATATGTGCATTTTCCATAAAGTAATCAAATTCCTTTTTAGAAAATAATGTTGAACGCTTAGAAATATAAAAGTCTTTATACTTATATTTCTCATTATATAACGAAATATCATAAAAATAACCATCCATACATTCATAAAATAATTTTTCTTTTTGATTCTTACTATAACTAGGATATTTTTCATCAATAAACTTTGATACTCGATTAATTGCATCAGAAGTTTTTCCATCTAAATAATCCTTATGTTTAATATTATAAAAATATTTTGTTTTTATAATTCCGTGCTTATCATAATGAGTTTTTTCCATATGATTATTTTCTAAATCAATTAAAAATTCATTTAACAATTTTCCTGATTTATCAAAAGTAAGATATCTATACGAACTAAAATCGTCATTTTTTGAACAATCCTCATATAAACCAAATTCACCAGTTAAAAATTGATCATTGAAAAAGCAATAACCTTCGCTATCAAACAAAGGCAAAAAATTAGTTCTTAAAGGTGATTTAAAAGTATTTACATCACTTTTATACTTTTTTAAATTAAAAAGGCATTCATTATCATTATTAACAAATTTAATTACTCCATCTTCTTCAATCATACTAATTGGTTTAATATCATCATTCTTATTAAAAATATCTTCAGCAAACCATGATAAAACACTAGAATCAATTGAAAAATCAACGCAAGATAATAATTCTGATAACAAATCAGATAATTTCATATTTTCTATTTCATTATAATTAATAACACTTTCAAATAGTTCCATAGTAACCCCCAAAGCAATGCATATTATACCATAAAATAATAAAAAAATCAAAGCAACAAAAAAATTCTATCAAAAGATAGAATTTATTTTCATATGGCGGAGTAGGAGAGATTTGAACTCTCGCACCAGTATTCCCGATCTACACCCTTAGCAGGGGCGCCTCTTCAGCCTCTTGAGTACTACTCCATTCCTCATGTGCTTCCGCATATACAATATTACAAGATATACCATTAAATGTCAATAAAAAATAACCAAAAATGCCTTATTTATATATAAATACACGTATTTTTAGAAGCTTGATCACGTGGGGGCATAGGACTAAATTTACCCTATTCACATACAAAGGTTAGAACACATGTTAATCAAGGGGGATAGTTCACTTGGCTTAACACACAAAAAAAAACTGTTAAAAAACAGTTTATAATCAAAAATGGTGACGAGTACGGAATTCGAATCCGTGTATGCTGCCGTGAAAGGGCAGTGTGTTAAGCCGCTTCACCAACTCGCCAAAAAAAATAAATGGCGCCCCAACTAGGACTTGAACCTAGGACCCCTTGATTAACAGTCAAGTGCTCTAACCAACTGAGCTATTGAGGCAACTGGTGGACCTGATAGGACTTGAACCTATGACCCCACGCTTATCAAGCGTGTGCTCTAACCAACTGAGCTACAGGTCCGTTTCTTTTTTCGCTACTTCTTAATTCTACAATAGAATCAAAGAATTTGCAAGAGAAAAATGATTTTTTATCAATATTTATCAATGCTTTTCTCAATCGCAAATATAGAATACTATACATAGAATAACAAAGTCAAGGTTTTTTTTACAAAAAATGACTAAAAAAAGAAAAATATCTAAAAATCAAAAAAAGTCTTGTAAAATAAAGAAAAATGTAATAAAATAAAGAAGTCAATTGAGAAATGGGCTGTTAGCTCAGTTGGTAGAGCAACTGACTCTTAATCAGTGGGTCTAGGGTTCGAATCCCTAACAGCCCACCATTTTGATATTAAAGGAGACAATAATTTGTCTTCTTTTTTTTGTTATATTGACATAAAAAAAGAAAAACTATTTAAGTTTTCCTTTCATACCTTTAACTCCACTATTTCTAGCAAATCCTTGAAGAATATTACTATCAAATGAATGTGTTTTACTTACACGTTTCTTATAATCTTTAATTCCTATTTGGATCATATTATCTAATAAATCAGCAAATTCTATTCCCTTTGCTTCCCATAAATAGAAAGCTAAACTACCTGGAATTGAATTAATTTCATTAATATAAACCTTATTTGTTTTTTCATCAATTAGGAAATCAATACGAGAGTTACCAGCAGAACCTAATGCTTTAAATGCTCTTACTGCAATGTCCTCAATTTCCTTACGAGTTGAATCATCTAAGTCAGCAGGTAATTTTCTATTAGCAGAAGCCATTCCTTTAGATCCAGCTTGTTTAGCACTAGCAGCACCTTTAACTTTAGATAACTTACCTTTTCCTCCACCAATATACTTATCAGTAAATGTTAAGAATTTATTAGCAGATAAAACTTCTTCAATTTCACTAACTTTTTGATTTTCATAATTACCCATAACAGCAATATTTACTTCTTTAAGGTTTTCAACGACTTCCTCTACTACAACTTTAGAATCATATTGAATTGCATCTTCAATACCTTCTCTAAGTTTTTCTTCATTTTCACAAACACTAATTCCTACTGATGAACCAGTACATGCAGGTTTAACAATAACTGGATATTTTAATTTTTCAATTTTCTTAATAACATCTTCTGGCTCATTCTTATAATCAATATCATAAAACCAAACATACTTAGTCATTGGAATATCAGCATTAGACCAAACATCTTTCATAAATGCTTTATCTTGTCCAACTACTGAAGCATAAACGTTACCACCAACAAATGGAATACCTATAGATTGTAAATAACCTTGTAATACACCATCTTCAACATTTGTACCATGTACAATTGGGAAAGCAATATCAATTTCCTTTACAACGCTTTTAAATAATCCATTCTTCTTTTGAAGTACATAACTACCATTACGATAATATAAAACTACATTTGCACAATATTTTTTAATTAAACTAAAATCTTGATAAACTTCGATATCTTTTAACATTTCACCAGTATACCATTCACGATTTTTTGTAATATATATTGGTATTATTTCATATTTTTCTTGATCCATTTTATTCATAGCCTGGATAGCAGAAATAATACTTACTTCATGTTCAACTGTTTCTCCACCAAAAATAACTCCAACTTTAATTTTCATACTAACATCTCCTATTCATTATATGTGTCAGGTAAATCATTTTCAAAAAGTGCATATACTTCTTCTTTACCGGTCAATGAACCAATAAACGGATATGCTGCCCTAACATCATTAAATACCACTATTTTACTTTTGTCAAATTTCTCAGAAACTAAACCTTCATAAATTGGTTTTGTACGATTTTCTCCAATCAATACAACATAATCAGGTTTAGCAATAGTAGCAATTTGCTTTCCAAATTCTCTATTATATTCTTCTTCTTTAGCTCCTAATTCAATCATACCTGGAGTAACCACAACTCTTATGCCATCCATTAATGACAAAACTTCACAAGCATTCTTTGCTCCAACTGGATTAGAATTATAAGCATCATCAATTTGATAGAAATTACCAAGACGTTTAAGTTCAAGACGATGTTCTACAGGTCTAACACCTTTTACTGCTCTAATAAGGTCATCCATAGGTATATCAAATTCTATACCACATGCAATACCAGCAAGAATATTATATACGTTATGCTTACCTAATAGTTTTGTAGTAAATGTATAACTATCAGATTTACCTTTCAAATAAACCTCAAAAGTAGTACCACTACCTGAACATCTTATATTAGTTGCTCTAACATCAGCATCTTCATTATCTATTCCTATCCAAATAACTCTAACTTTATTTTTTAAATGATAACTTACTTGTTTAGGATCATCACCATTCAATACTGCAAAGCCATCAGAAGGAAGTGATTCAATAAGTTCAAATTTTCCATCAATAATGTTTTGTTCACTACCAAATGATTCTAAATGAGCTGTACCTATAGTAGTTAAAATACCATACTTAGGATGAACTAAATTACATAAACCTTTAATTTCACCTTTAACATATGCGCCCATCTCTGCAATAAAAATATCAGTAAATTTATCCATATGATTATTAACAGTCATAATTAAACCATTATAAGTATTTAAATTTTTAGGCGTTGGTAATGCATTGTATTTAACATTTAAAATATCACCTAAAATATTTTTACTACTAGTCTTACCATAACTACCTGTAATACCAATAATCTTAAGATTAGACATTGATTTTAATTTTGATTGAGCAAGATGTTTATAATGATAATAAACACATCTTTCATAAGGATAATTAATAATATTAGCAATAAATACTACAAAATAATTAATCCATAACATAGCACTGCCAATCAATAATAATAACCACTCTACTTTATTATCACCAAAGAAAATAAAAGGAACCAAAACAAGTGCATATAAAACAATAGTTGTAAAAACAAGTCTCTTTACTCTTTGAGTATAAACTAAAGGTTTCTTATTTTGATCATGAGCAATTCTAGATTTGATTTTCAAACCAATAACAACATTAATAGCAGACAAAACTAACATTAAAACATTAGAAGCTACTCCTAAATCATAAACAACAAAATAACCAATCAAACATAAACAAACAAATATAATATCTAAATCAAAAAAATCAGAATAATTTTGTAAGACCCATTTAATATAACGATTATTTTCATTATATAGATTTTGTTGAAGCATATGTAAGCTTCTTCTCGTTTTATAAATTAATGCAAATATAAATGATAAAACTAAAATACATTTAACTATCATAATAACCTCCTAAAAAAAGTTATCTAAAATACTGATTACTCTACCTAAGTTTTCAATATAAGCATAGTGTGTACCAGGTAACTCTATTAATGCAGCATCAACCATTAATTTTTCAAGATCACGTGCTTCACTAATTGGAGCTTCAGTATCATTAGTACCCCAAATTAATAAAGTTGGTTCTTCTATTTGTCTTGCAAAAGAAGATAAATCTTCATTTACAACATTAACAAGTGTTTGTCTCATTACTGGAGAAGCTGCTTTATAATCTCTAGAACCAATATACTTTTTCATGTATTCACCAAATTTATCCATAAACGGTAATTTTTTTAATGTTTTCAAAACCTTAACATAAAAAGGTAACTTTTGCTCTACTCTAATACAAGGTGCACCAAAAAGAACAACTTTTTCCACACTATGATTAGAAGAATATCGAATAGCTAATCTTCCTCCAAATGAATGACCAATAACAATAGGCTTTTTAATATTCAACTCTTTAACAAATTCTTCTAAAAAATCAGAATACTTACCAATATCCCAATCCTCTTTTGGTTCAGAACTTAATCCAAAACCAGGTAAGTCCAAAATAGTAATTCTATATCTATCTGAAAATGGATCACCAAGCATTTTCATCATTTCAATATTTTGGCCCCATCCATGAAGAAGTAAAATATCTTTACCCTCTCCATATTGTATGTAATTAACATCTATATCTTTAATTTTTATTTTCATGATATTCACCACAACTAAATTATACCATAATATATATTTTTCAAAGAAAACGAAAGACTGTAAATAGTGTAAAAAATAGACAAAAAATGCAAAAAAATATAAAAAATAGTAGATTTTTGTCGAAAAGTAATCTCCTATTACGAATAACAATAATGAAAGGTGGTGAAAAATGAAACCAAACAAAACAGAAATTGACTTTGTAAATTCATTCAATCAAAAAAATATAAATGAACTAAATTTATTACAAAAAAGCTTTATAAAAGAACTTTTTCCAAGCATAAATTACAAAGATATAATTATTGCCTGGAAAAATAAAGATACAAAAAAAGCAGATATTTTTATCAAAGTTAATAATCTAACTAGAGGAATAAGTATTAAGAGTGGAAATGAAAATTCAATGCATTCCGAACCTATCCAAGAATTTATAAAATTTTTAAAGCAACTAAATGTATCAGAAGAAAAAATAAGAATCTATAAAAACTATCATTACGGAGACTTTGGTGGTAAAAGTGAAAAGAAATATTCCGCAAAAGAATTAAAAGAAATAATGAAAGAAGAATTGATTGAATTAAACAAAGAACTAAACAAACCAAAAAATATTATTAAAGCAATAGACAGATATATAATTCATGGAATAGATACAAAATATGATATATCCACATTAATATCTGGTACACCAGAAAACTTTACTTGGATAAAAAGCGACAATATTTATGATTTTGCACTTAATTATGAAAAGAATAAATATGAAGCCCCTCATTTTGGGATGCTTATTTTACAACCTAAAAAAAGAGATTTAGAAAATACAGGGAAAAATAATTTAGATTGTCATAAAGTCCAAGTAAAATGGCACAATCTATATGAAGAGATTATAGAATACTATCACAACAAATAAAAAAACATAGATAAAACTATGTTTTTTATTTTAAACAAACATTGGTTCTCTTTCGAAGTATTTTTCCTCATTATAATTATATTCATTGAATAATACCACTTCACCTTTCTTTAAAGATGCAGGTACATCAATTAGTCTTTGATTTGATGAACCACGGAATAACAAATTTAGGTTTCTTTTTTTCAAAACAAATCTACCGTCTACCAAAACATCAACCTTATCAAGAAACTCTCGATAAATAGGTTTTTTTTCTGCTAATTTTAATACTTCTTCATAAGTAAAACCTGTATAAACCCAAATGTTTAATCCCTTACTTCTTGCATATTCGGCTATTTCATTGCAAGCTTCAGGTTGATACATAGGATCTCCACCACTAAAAGTAAGACCTGTTTGATATTCTAATTCATCAATTGCTTCTTTTACTGCTTCTATTGGAACAAGTCCACCACCCTCAAAATCCCATGTTTGAGGATTTTGACATCCTTCACAATGATGACCACAACCTTGAGTCCATAGAACGGCCCTAAGTCCAGGGCCATCTACGATACTATCAGATTGTAAATCAGCAGCTAAACGAATATACTTACTTTGTTTCATGAGTTACACGATCAGATACTTCAGCTTTTTTAGCATTATTGAATCTGTCAAGAGTTCCAACTAAATAACCAGTGATTCTTCTGATTCTATCGAATCCTACACCTTCACCAACAGTTTTAGCCTTTCTTACTTCTTTTTCCATAATATTACCTCCATTCTTTATTCTTAACGACCACAACAGTCATAACTATTTATTTTTTCCATTTCTACGCCTTCACCCTCGTGACGACCACATCTAGGGCAAACGTCTTTAATTACACCAACATATCCACAAACAGGATCTCTATCAACAGGATGGTTAATAGCACCATATCCAATATCACTATCATGCATTATTCTTACAACTGATTCAAATGCATCTACATTATTAACTGTATCTCCATCTAATTCAACATAAGAAATATGTCCTGCATTAGTGAATTTATGATAAGGTCCTTCAATTTCCATTTTATGTTTAACACTAGTTTTATAGTAAACAGGTACATGGAATGAATTTGTATAATAATCTCTATCAGTAACTCCTTTAAGTTTTCCATAAATAGAACGATCAATTGCAACAAAACGTCCACTTAATCCTTCTGCAGGAGTTGCTAAACAAGTAAAGTTCAAATTGTATTCTTTAGTATATTCATCACATTTTTCTCTCATATGTTTAATGATTTCAATACCAAGTTTTTGTGCTTTATCACTTTCACCATGATGTTCACCAATTAATGCCTTTAAAGTCTCTGCAAGACCAATGAAACCAATTGATAAAGTACCATGTTTTAATACTGTTCTAAGTCTAGTAGTATTATCCATATTCTCACTATTTATCCAAACGTGTGATCCTAATAAGAATTTGAAATTAGCTCTAGTCTTTGAACATTGACATTCAAATCTTTGTAATAATTGTCCTTTTACTAAATCCATTACTTCATCTAATTCAGCATAGAATGCTTTCATATCAGCTTTTTCTCTCTCACCTAAAGCAATACCATGTTTAATAGCAATTCTAGGTAAATTGATAGAAGTAAAGCTTAAATTACCTCTACCTGGAGTAACTGAAGGTCCACATACGTTTGCAAGTACTCTTGTACGGCATCCCATGTAACCAACTTCAGTAGTATAATCACCAGGAACATAGAATTGTTTATTAAAACTTGAATCAATAAATGAGAAGTTAGGGAATAATCTCTTAGCAGAAACTTTGCATGCTAATCTGAATAAATCATAACTTGGATCTTCTTTATTGTAGTTAATTCCTTCTTTAACCTTAAAGATTGAGATTGGGAAAATAGGAGTTTCTCCATGTCCTAACCCTTCATCAGTAGCTAATAAGTAATTCTTAATAACCATTCTTCCTTCTGGAGAAGTATCTGTACCAAAGTTAACAGATGAGAATGGTACTTGTGCGCCAGCTCTAGAATGCATTGTATTTAAATTGTGAATAAATGCTTCCATAGCTTGGAATGTAGCACGATTTGTTTTCTTAATAGCATTTTCATAAGCAGTATGGAAAATTTCTTCAACTTTCTTACTTTCCATATAGTCTTTTAATACATCAAAATCAAATTCAATACTATTTAATTTATCTATTTCTTCAACAATCTTATCAAACTTAACTAATTCTTTAATTCCTTCAAAATCAAGTAATTCTGATAACTCTTGTTTATATTCTTTCTTAAATGTTTTTAAAACACCTGGAGCCATATAATAATCAAAAGCAGGAATACTTTGACCACCATGTTGCTCATTTTGGTTAGATTGAATAGCAATTGCAGCAAGTGCAGCATAAGATCCAATACTATTTGGTGTTCTTAAGAATCCGTGTCCAGTTGAAAAACCATTACGGAATAATTTATTTAAATCAATTTGAGTACAAGTTGTAGTACCCATAGCCCAGAAATCAAGGTCATGAATGTGAATATAACCTTCATCATGAGCTTTAGCATATTTAGAATCCATTAAATAAGCTTTAGCAAATTCTCTAGATACTGTAGATCCAAAATGTAACATAGTTCCCATTGGACCATCACCATCAACGTTAGCATTTTCTCTCTTAGCATTTTCTTCATTAGCTGACTTAAGTCCTAATGCCTCGATTGATTTAACAAATTTATGTTGTTGTTTAACAACAAATGCATCACGAGAAGCTGTTCTTCTTTCTCTATAACCCTTAAAAGATTCATAAACTTCATTATATTTTAATTTTTGTAAAACTACTTCAATGGCGTCACTTACATCTTCAACACCAATAGTTTTTCTATCTTTAAATTCTTTCTTAATATAATCAAGAACTTTCTCTTTAACTTTATTTACTTCTTTTTCATCATATTCTTCATAAACACTATCGAAGCCTTTTTTAATAGCTATTGCTACCTTAGTGTCGTTGAACCCAACACGTTGCCCACTTCTTTTTACGACAGTGATTTCATCAAAAAAATCTTTTTCCATACTTATCCTCCCTACCATTTTTTTAATTCGGCTACAATAAGTGTATCATAACTAGAAACGAAAACAATGTTTTTTTAAATACTTTTTTAAATTTTACATTTGTTGCAAATGCATCATTTTTATTTTTTACTTTTAAAAAACATATACAATAAAACAAAGGAATAAAAAAAGTTTTCCAAAAATAAGTGTTCGATTTACACATTGATAAATAATGTAAAATTTGTATATTAACCCAACAATTTACATGCAATTATCAAAATGTTTTTTTTAATAACTTTTTTCAAAAAGGAAAAAACAAGTAAAGTCTATTTAAAAATTTACACAAAAAAACTTATCCGAAGATAAGTTTGAATTAACTATGGAGCGAACGAGGGGAATCGAACCCCCATCTAAGCCTTGGCAAGGCCTGATTCTAACCATTGAACCACGTTCGCATTTGGAGGGGCCTAACGGATTTGAACCGATGATCAGGGTGTTGCAGACCCACGCCTTACCACTTGGCTAAAGCCCCACTTGCAATTAAGATTATAACAAACAAATATTGAAATTTCAACATATTTAGTATATTTTATGAAAAAAAAGAAGTCTTATGACTTCTTATAAAAATTACAAATATTCTTTGAATTAAAACTTAATTCTTTATTTTGTAAAATTGGTTTAATACCATTATCCTCATCATAGAAATACATAGTATCACCACTTACTACTAAAACTCCATTATCCTTACTAATCCAATCTGAAACTTTATCAAAGTGAAATAACTTAATAGCATGTTCAAAAGAACCATCAATTGCACGATAGAAGTCACCATTTTTAGTCTTAAAATATAACACTCTACCAGACTTCAAAATATCTACATCACCATATTTATTAGTTATTTCATCATTATCAACAGTATCAAAAACAACCTTATTCTTTAAAAATTCATTACCATCAACAGTAACCAGCTTATTATCTTTAACTGTAAGGAAACCATCACTCTTATTTCCAACAACTTCAGCATTAGAAAGCAATGGATCAACACGAACTTGTCTCTTATTCTTTATATCAGTAATATATAGTTTATTCTTATAAATCCCATTTACAATCATATTACTTGATAATTCATTAGGTAAACCAACAGTAGTCTTTCCACCATCCTCTACATTTACATAATACAGATCATTAATAGAACTTTGACTACCAGTAAAATCAAAAATGAAATAATATTTACCCATCATAACAGAATATTCATTTTCATAAATATCTTTATCTAAATATTGCATAGTCTTACATTTATCACTCTTAATATAGAATAAACCATTATAGTTCCAAATTGGGAATATATAATCACTAGGAACATTATCCTTATAAACATAAGCAATTGAATTATTATTAATATTATATTCTGCCCTAGTATCTTTACTTTTCTTCCAACTATCACGTGAATAATTTAGATGTTCATAGTACTTAACTACATCACCTGTATCTATTCCACTCATAACTAAATAGTTATAATCAACATACTCTTTTTTCTTACCCTTACCTGCAAAGCAATTTAATTCACTTGTAGATCCATCCTTATATATAGGAAGATAACAAATCAAATCATTACTCTTATAAGCTACTATATTTTTTAAAATCTTAACTTGCTTATTATAATTACCTTTTTTATAAAAAGAAAACTCATTTTTCTTATCGTCATTTACAACATATTCATAATAATGCTTGCCATTACTCTTATAGAACTTTTCTTTGACTAAAAAAGAATCATCATTACTTAATATAGAATAAGTAGTTTCTTTATGAGATATAAAAAGATTAACAACTAATTGATAAGACAAAGCCATAATCGCTAATGCAAATAAAATTGATAAAATCTTTTTCATAAAACCACCTACCATAACTAATTATAGCATAAAAAAAGACTTCTATCTAGAAGTCTATTTCTTATAGTCAAATGTTGGATATAATTTCTTTGCCTCTAACATGTAAGATGTAATATTTGTTTCAATTTCAGATAAAGATTCTTTAGAAATATTAGATAAAGCAACAAATTCTTTTACGGTATCAATATAAATCTTACCCCATAGAATACCACTCTTAACTTTTAAGTCATTAAACATGTCAGGAGTAATAGAATCAAGCCAATAACCAATAATAACTCTCTTTCTACCAATAAGAATACGTTTATTAGTTAAACATACAACACCAGTAGAAAAGATATCTAATGGATTATCATTCTTTTGTGCAACAAATGTATAAATTGGTTCCTCATCAGGATTTAAATGTCTTTCTACAATATCAGCATTCTTCTTAAGTCTCCATCCCACAGTAAATGGATATTTTTCTTTATATCTTAGTGCTTGTTCATAAACTTTTCCCATAATATTACCTCCATTATTTTATAAATCCATTATTCTTAAAGAATTCTATATACTCTTCTTCTTCTCTCAAACCCTCTAATGAATCTTTAATCTTACTATTTGATACTACAAATAGAAAAGGTGTTGAAAAAGAATTTAACAATTCATTTGAATTCATAAATTCATCTTCAGTTTCCTCAGTAAAGTCATCTGTTGAAACATAATAAATATCTATATCATATTTATACATAATAGATTTAAGAATAGGAGCAGCAGCCTTACAATATTCACAACCAGCATTTCCAACTATTATTAATCTATCCTTATCTTCCTTATAATATCTTAAATATTGATCTACATTAATACTAGTATATTCCTTTAATTTTTCTTCTTTCTTTCCACCAACAAACGCTAGAAAGCAGATAACAACTAAAGCAATACCTAATATAATACCAATTTTTTTATCTGACACAGGTATCACCATCCATACTTATTATAACACAATAAAAATACATGAAAAAGAAGAAAACAAAAAAAGAAAGAATAAATCTTTCTAATTTATATTTAAATATTCTTCATAAGGAATACTACGATCAGTAATAGTACCATCTTCATTAATCTCAATAACACGATTAGCTACTGTACTATTCAATTCATAGTCACGAGAAGTAAATAAAACTTCCCCTTGGAAATTACATAATCCCTTATTTAATGATGTTATGCTTTCCAAATCTAAATGGTTAGTTGGTTCATCTAAAATTAAGAAATTAGGTTGTTCTAACATCATCTTAGATAACATACAACGAGCCTTCTCTCCTCCAGATAAAACATCAACTTTTTTAAATACGTCTTCACCAGAGAATAGCATACGACCTAAGAATCCTCTTAAGACTGTTTCATCCTTAATCTCATAATATTGACCAATCCATTCCATAATATTCTTAGTACTTTGGAAAAATGCAGTATTATCTTGTGGTAAATAACCATAATTAATAGTTTTACCCCACTCAATAGTACCTTTATCATATTTTTCTACTCCAGCAAGAATATTAAATAATGTAGTCTTAGCCATATCATCACTTGCTAAGAAACAAATTTTATCACCTTTAAGAATAGTAAATGATACCTTATCTAAAATCTTTTTACCATCAACTACCTTAGTAAGATTTTCTACTTTTAATATTTCTTTACCAGCAGGTTTCTCAATCTTAAAGTCAATATAAGGATATTTTCTAGATGAAGGAATTATTTCATCTAATTGAATCTTCTCTAACATCTTCTTACGAGAAGTTGCTTGTTTAGACTTAGATGCATTCGCACTAAATCTAGCAATGAATGATTGTAACTCCTTAATCTTTTCTTCTTTCTTTTTATTAGACTCTTTCATTTGCTTTTGTAATAATTCACTTGATTCATACCAGAAATCATAGTTACCTACATATAACTTAATCTTTCCATAATCAATATCCGCAATATGAGTACATACATTATTTAAGAAGTGTCTATCGTGTGAAACAATAATAACTGTATTATTAAAATTAATTAAAAACTCTTCTAACCAACGAATAGCTTCTAAATCCAAACTGTTTGTAGGTTCATCTAATAATAGAATATCTGGATTACCAAATAAAGCTTGTGCAAGTAAAACCTTAACACGTGATTTAACTGGTAATTCTTTCATAGTCATATAATGTTCTTCTAAAGGTATACCTAAATTACTTAATAATTGAGAAGCATCTGGTTCAGCATTCCATCCGTCTAAATCCATAAATTCAGCTTCAAGATTAGCAAGTTTCATACCATCTTCATCACTAAACTCAGTTTGAGCATACATCTTATCTTTCTCAACCATTATTTCATATAGTCTACTATTACCCATAATAACAACATCTATTACTCTAATATCTTCATATTGATAGTGATCTTGTCTTAAGAATGAAATTCTCTCATCTTTACCAATAGTAATTTCACCAGTTGTAGTTTCAATTTCACCACTTAATAATTTTAAGAATGTAGATTTACCAGCACCATTAGCACCAATTAATCCATAACAATTACCGTTTGTAAATTTAATATTAACATCTTCAAATAAAGTTCTCTTTCCAAACTTTAAACTAACATTACTAACTTGTATCATACCATCACCTCGAAACGTTTTAATTTTACCAAAAAAACAAAAAAAAGACAAGTTTACAAACTTCTCTTCTTTACATAACTCTTAAATGTACTATGTGAATCTAACAACGAATCAAAGTACTCGCTTGGTAAAACATCATCATCTTTTTCATTTAAAACACGACGTACTTTCTTCAATTCCGCTCCATTAACACCGCACTTCTTTAACCCAGAGGTAATCATCTCACATAATAATAAATATAATTGAAATTGATTAAAAGTAAGTAATCTTGACGCATTTAATCTATCATCATAAACAAGTGTATATCTACTAGGATCAGTAATATAAATTTGATCACTAATTAAAACATTATTAGGTGTAATACCATCTAACAATACACGATTATTACTTAATATAGAAATATCATTTTCCAAAGTAGAAACAGAATCAATTAAATCATCTTTTCTCATTGTCACAATATTACCATGTGCAGGATTCTTATGAACAAGTTTTAAAGAATATCCAGCAAATTGTTGATTATAAGTTGCTGTCTTTCTAGGTAATAGAATAGCCTGTGTAGATATCTTCTTTAATACTTCACAAGATTCTTTGTCTATAACTCCTTCAGGAATAACACCATTAGGAAAAATCTTGATAGCCTCTCTACGATATTTATAGACATTACCTTTAACACCATAACCTATCAGATTAATATTATTAATACGTATATCCTTATTCTCTAATTTATAACCCATATAGAACACCTACTAACGGTTTCTATAATAACATAAAGCATAATTATAAGCAAACAAAAAAAGACCAATAGGTCTTTCTATCCTTTATAGAAATTTGATACAAATTTAGCAAATTCATATAAAATAATATCACTCTTATTAATAGCAAAACTTTTACCTATCGCTTTACCACCAATTGTAAGTGAAGCAATAATTGCAGCTACTATTAAGGATGCAAGTACTAAATCCATTCCAGTTTCTTTTGATAATAATAAAGCAATAGTAGTACCAGCAGCACCGGATACAATACCACAAATATCACCAATAACATCACAACAGAAACTAGATACCTTATCAGCATTCTTCTTAAAGTGAACTGCTACACTAGCACCTTTAACCTTACGAGAATTCATAGAGTGGAAAACTGCTTCATCAGCACCTGTAACAGATACACCTACAATATCAAACATAATACCAATTCCAATAAATAATAATGTAATTAATATTCCACATAATAAATTGAAATTAGGAATAGTCATTTGAGCTACAAAACTCATTCCAAAAGAAATAGTAAATGACATAATTAAAATCTTAGTAATCCAAGACCAATCAACTACCTCTTTTTTTACTTTTTCCTTTTTCTTTGTAACTTCAATTAAGTTCTTTAATTCACTACTTCTATCTTTAACTGTCTTTTCTTTCTTAATCATATTAATCACCTATTCTAAGAAATATTCAAATCTATAATACCAAAAAAAAAGTAGAAATTCTACTTTTGATTTCAAATTAATTGGTTGGCTCTTAATATAGTTAACTTTGAACCTTAGGTCAAGTAGGATTTCCCCGATTCTTACAAATCCGTTACCAGAAATGCGGTTCCCCTTTAAAAGAATCAATATGCCGTCACCGAAACACACGACTTGATTACCACTTAGTGTCCACTGCAATCCTATATTAATGATACACCCTAGGAGATTTCCCCACCAACACTTTATTTTTAGTCCTTTTTTGCAACGATAATTTCAAAACGCAATACATTAAATGGTGGCCGCCAATTTAATGCAAGATCATTTATCCCAATATCTTCACTCAAGACAGGCTACACTGCACATAACTTTCGCCACATACAGGTTTATATCCTATAACATATTAAGTCCGTCATTTCTAATCGCTAACAGTTTTTGAACGTATAGGCTTAACACATATATAGGTCTCCAACGAATAGTGGGTCGATGATCGTATGCCATTACGGTCGCCCAATATTCTACAACTCCAGCATTCACCCCAAACTGGGCGTAAGAAGCAAACACCAAAGGTTTCATAGATATGCCCTATAACGATTTTTTAATCTCGTCTTCCAAATAAAGTAATTGACTAGAATAATGTGCCATCAATTACATGTTACATTATAGCATATTCTATACTATTTGTCAAATTTACTACTAAATGAATGAACATAAACTTTATCTCTTTTATCGACATTTTTCATTATAGTATTAGAATAATCTTTCTTTAAATCAGATGAAAAATATGCTTTTTCTAAAACACCATGTTCCATTAAATAATTTGCATAATATTCAGCAGGATTCTCTTTAAAAATACTACCACTCAATTCATAAAAATATTTAAATTCTGGAGTATCCTTACCTGCGCTCTTAGCAATCTGCCCTAAATAATCATATGCTTTCTTACTTTCATCTGCATCATAAGGACATACAGACTTCTTATCTTCACAAAAGAAAGCATTCTCATAAGTATTAAAAATCTTATAAGTACTAAAAGTAGTATTATTATACTTTTGAACTGCATTACTTATCAAAGAAAAGTCCCCGGTAGAAAAAGCTTTAAGAACGGTATCACTTCCTACTAACTCACTAAGCATTTTAACATATGCTACTTCATAAGGATAATGAACACCTTCATAAAAAGGATCAAAACTAAAATACTCATTAGCTAGTAATTCAGTCATTCCTTCATTAAAATATGTAGGAAGTCCAGCAGTCTTAGAATTTGTAAAAATACAATGAATACCTTCATGCAATAAAACCGTATTAGTATAATCTTTATCATATACATAAATAGTATAATCTTTAAATTCATATTCCCC
The DNA here is from genome assembly GCA_946407495.1 of uncultured Bacillota bacterium. GTDB lineage: Bacteria > Bacillota_I > Bacilli_A > RF39 > UBA660 > RUG14891. The sequence goes on from CAMJOB010000008.1 coordinate 31,614, forward strand.
TTGAACACTTTCAGAAACATTACTATCTCTATCAGTATAATCTATTTTAACTTTAGATAAAGAACGATAAGCCTCTTCTCTATTCAAATAAGGATTATCTAAAATAATAGAATAATAACCATAGAAAGTATTCTTCTCAGCATTAGATAAACTACTATTATCAAATATAGAATATAACATTAATAATTCATCTTTATTATCTTCAGAAACTTTCACACCAAAAGAATCTTCCAATCTCCTAACCATCTCATCAACATCATCAGAATCCATTACTAAAGATGAATTTTGATAAGGATTATCATCTGGAAGAGATACTTCTTGTCTATTAATTTGACTACCGAAAACATAAAGTAAAGAAATAAAAACAACTACAGAGACAAAACCTCCACCACGCTTCTTTTCTTTTGACATAAAACCTACTCCCTTTAAGAAAAATAGTTAACCAATATGGTTAACTATTTTTTAAACGATTTACATAATAATGAATCATACCTGGCCATTCAGCACTTTCAGCATACTTAGGTGCAATAGCATCAATAGTTGTTAAACCATAATCATAATAATTACGTTTAAGATTTGCAACAAATCCAATAATACCCTCATCTAATGAAGCAAATACTTTATAAGCTCCTCCATTACAACCAGGATATCCTTTTTGACCACCAACGTTATTACATGTAATAACTAAACGGCTACAATTTGCACTACAACCAGTTTCATGAAGAATAATTGCAGCAGCAATAAATGGGTCTACTCCACTATCTAATGCTGTCTTAGCAATAAGTGTACCCTTACCAGCCATATATCCATAACCAAGATTACGATCAATCTTAGCAGCAACTTCTTCTAATGTTAAACCTTCATATACCTCAATTCTTGGAGGAACAATTATAGAAGCAGGAACAGTTTCCATCTTAACCTCTTTTAATGTTAATGAAGGAATACTTTCCGTATCTTCTTTTTGGATCAACATATTCGTAGAAGCAGCAACACTTTTAATATCAATTTCATGATAAGTAACTTTTTGACTATTAGTATCTAATGTATCCTCACTTTGTAAAGTCAAAGCAATTGAAATCATCATAATACCAACCATAGCCAAAGCGCCACTCAATAATTTAGCTTTTTTCAAGATATTTCACCTCAATTAACTAACACATAAATTTTAACATTATGACACTATAATGTCAAATTACAGCCTACACTCTAAATGTAATAGGACCAACCTTTTTAACTAATTGAATTCCAATAATTGTATATATAATACATATTGATAAACCAGCTATTGAGAAATATAACATTGATACTGAAATTCTAGAAAATAAATAACATATTAAATATAATCCTATATTAACAACCATAAATAAAGGACTTCTCATATTATTACTACGATCATATGGTTGTAATAAATAATACATTACTAGATGATGTACTGAGAAGAATACACTTAAGCTTATTAAGAATATAAACATTAATAAACTAGGCACTATTGATATATCTCCAGTAATAAACATTAGGAATAAATTACCAAAAGCCATTACAAATGCAGGTAATAAGTTAACTAAAATAATTGTTTTTAAACGTTTCTTAAATAATCCAACAACAACTTCTGGATTACGATAGAAATTATAACGTAACATAGCATGATCACAATTATAGAACATTGCTCTAGTTACAACCCCACCACAATTAATAAAGTACATTAAGAATACAAACCAACCAAATGATGATTGAAAGAATTGATTTACTGTACTCTGAATCTTTAAATCATTTAAACATAGATAACTTAAAACAACATAAATAACACCTAATAAAATAGCATTATTCTTAGCATTCTTTAATAAGATACCTCTATGTCTTTCATAAAATATAGTATGAAAATAATCATAACCATTCTTATTAGATAACTTACTATCAGATACAACAATATCATTATCACGAATATCTGTAATTGCATCTCTACCATTATCTTTAGAAGCAAGTGCCCTTTCTACAGAACGAACATTCTTAAATAAACTTTGATAATTCTCATAAGAAAGAATATAAATAAGTCCTAATATACCTAAAACAAAGAATATAACAAATGCAAGATTAATAATTGATTCAGTAATTATAATTCCTTTAAAAGGTAAGAATGCACATACAAGTAATCCACCTAATATAGGAAAATATAAAAAGTAGTTATCATACCAAAACTTTTGGAATGTACGGAAATACAAAATATCAAATGCTTCTCCTACTATTCTCATAAAAAATTGAATACCTACTAATATACCTATAACTTTCCAATCAACTTTAAGTAAATATAAACAAATAGAATTAAATACAACATTTTGTACTAATATCCAAAACAAATTATATTTTAAATAACTCTTCGCATCCATCTCAAATACATTTAAACATAGATACTTCTTCATACTATTATTCATAAGTTTATTATTTAAGAATAATCCCATAAAACTAAAGAAAAAGAACAAGTGATAGAACACAGGCATATTATCATTAGAAATGTAATTTGAGATTAAGAATAAAATAAAGAAATAAAATACTTTTGAAGCAAAAGATTTAAATAAAGATAAAAGAAAACCAAAGAACCCAATTATAAATTTTAATAATTTAGATTGATAAGCTTTCTCAGTAAATATATCTCTAAAAACAGATACCTTACGTAGTGTATAAATTAAAGAATTAACTGCATAATAAGTATCTAATTTTAAAGAATAATACATAGTCTTAATCATTAGATTTTTCTTCCTTTAACATTTTAATAATCTTTTCTTTATACTTCTTTGTATTTAAATTTTTCTTCTCTACTGTCTCTAAAGAACAATTATTTAATACTATTATTTCATCACATAAATCTAAAGCAATTTCTAATATATGAGTTGAGAAAATAATAATATGATCATTCTTTAACTCTTTTAATAATTTTTTCATTTCATCTTGAACAACTATATCTAAACTAGTAAGAGGTTCATCTAATAAAATAACTTTAGGATTAGAAATAATATGAATTAGTAATTGCATCTTACTTTTCATACCATGAGAATAATCTCTAAGTAACTTATTTTGATCAGCACTAGATAATTGTACTAAATCAAAATATTCATCTAAACTCTTATTATTTTTATCTTTATGAATATCTAAGAAGAACTTTAAAAACTCTCTACCAGTTAAAAATTCAGGTACTATAGGAGTACTTAAAACATAACCAATATCTTTAGGATTTAATAAGTCCTTACCATTTTCTCCATCTAAATAAGCAGTTCCACCATTACATAAAATATCTTGATTTAGGCAATTAAAGAAAGTAGTTTTTCCTGCACCATTTCTACCTAGAAGACCATATATCTTACCAGATTCAAACGTATAAGAAATATCTTTTAAAACAACTGTATCTCCATAACGTTTAGATAAATTTTCAACATGTAATTTCATAAAAACCTCCATAAAATAAGAAAAAAAGTAGTCGAAAACTACTTTTTAGAAACATAATGATAAGAGTCTCTACACATATCCTCTATTCCTAAGGTAGCTTTCCAACCTAACTCTTTATATGCTTTTGTAGGATCTGCATAACAAGCAGCAATATCACCAGGACGACGATCTACAATCTTATAAGGAACATCAATGTTATTAACTTTCTTAAATGTTTCAATTAAATCTAAAACACTATAACCAGTTCCAGTTCCTAAATTATAAACGTTTGTACCTTTTGACTTAACCGCTTTCTCTAAAGCTTTAATATGACCCTTTGCTAAATCTACAACGTGGATATAATCACGAACTCCAGTTCCATCATGAGTATCATAATCATTACCAAATACACTAAGGATTGGTAATTCTCCAGTTGCAACCTTAATGATATAAGGCATTAAATTATTCGGAATACCATTAGGATTTTCACCAATTAAACCACTCTTATGAGCACCAATTGGATTAAAGTAGCGAAGTAATACAACACTAAAATCAGGATCAGATACACATATATCACGAAGCATTCTCTCAATAAAATACTTACTTGTTCCATAAGGATTAGTTGTACCACCTACTACTGCATTTTCAGTAATTGGTAACTCTGTAGGATCACCATATACAGTAGCACTACTACTAAATACTATATTCTTACAATTAAATTCTTTCATTACAGTAATTAATGATAAAGTACTACCTAAATTATTTTCATAATAAAGAATTGGTTTACTAACAGATTCACCTACTGCTTTTAATCCAGCAAAGTGAAGTACTGCTTCAATTCCTTCATTCTCTTTAAATATCTTTCTTAAGGCATCCTTATCACAACAATCATTTTCATAGAAAACAACTTTTTTACCTGTAATAGATTCAATTGAATCACAAACTTCTTTTTTACTATTTACTAAGTTATCAATAATAACAACTTCATAGCCTGCCTCTAATAATTCAACACAAGCATGGCTTCCAATATAACCAGTTCCACCTGTAACTAAAACTTTCATAAAACATCTCCGAACTTTTCTTGATATTCTTGATTAACAAGAAGCATCTCCCTGCCAATACTGCTATCTATACTACCATCTTCCATACAATTATTCAAGAATAATTCAAGGTCGCTCATAGCAATTTTAAATAAAGAAAAATCCGTTTCAGTTTCTTGAGCATCTAATCTAACATTATCAATGTTAGGATCAGTATCAGAATAAACTACATAATAGTAAATTTTATTACAAACTCTAGAACCAGAATTCATATAATCTGGATCATAAGTAGTAATCATCATAAAAGGTCCATTCTTAATATCAATATCATAACCTAACTCTTCACGTATCTCGCGTTCTAAAGTAACTTCTAGAGGTTCATCCTTACGATTATGTCCTCCAGGTAATTGATAAGTATGATTATTCTCAATAAGTATTAATTCATTATTAGAATTAATAACTAATCCTTTAACACGAATAACTTCATAATCAATATCCGCATCTGTTAGATTTGCATCATTAATAAATATCCTTTTCATTCTTTTAACTCCTCTATATTACATAACGTTCCCAGTATTCTCGATTACCAGAAGTTACAGTATTAAAATAATAATCTATTGTTTCACACATAACTCTTGCCTTAACCCAAATAGGTTTACCAGTATTTAAAGGACTAATCTTTGAACTAGCCATCATAAACTCAAACGTACTAGCACGATCTTCATACTCATAAGTTTGTGCATAACTATTAACGAAATAAGAATTCTCACTAAATGTGATATCGTAAACATACTTAGAATCAAATGATCCATAAGTAAAATCTGATGGGTTATAACTATTCCAGTTAACAAAAGCTCCACCTTTTAAATTTATATAATGCTCCATATAATGGAATGTTTCATGATTAAAACTATCTTCGAATGGGAAATCAATCGCAATAGAAATTGTTATACCATTCTTAGTACGTTCTGTAATACCAGTGATATTACCAGAAGAATACTTTTGAATTAATAATAAAGTAAGTGGAAGTCCACCACTACGCATTTCTTGAAAGAAATTTGTAGGATATAAAGTTAAGTTATTAGAAAGTGCAGTTAAAGCACTATATATTTCAGCACTACTTTTTATAGGTACTGTTTGATATCCACCAACAGAATAACCATTAGTTTCACTACCATATTTAACAGTAATACCATAAGTATTCTCAATTGTACTTCTTAAAGTAGCATTAGTACTATCAATAGTTGGTGTAGTCTCAGTTGCTGTTTTAGAAGGAGTATTTTCTTCACTAGATGAAGATGGACGAGAGGATTTATTTCCTCCACTACCAGTAGGATTTTCATTTGTAACATCTTTAGTGTCTTTGTCTTTTCCAGGTTTCTCTGTAGTTTCTTCAGTTTCTTTTACAGGATCAGGAGCAGAACCATCAACTGTAGTGACATAAATATTAGGGTCATTTTCGCTATTAAGGTTAGCTATTTCAATTGTATTACTCTTACCAGTTTCTAATTGAAAGGAGAAACTTATTAACAGTAATACAACAGAAAACGCGACTAATACTTTGCCTAATCTAATTTTGAATTTGCGCATACAAAAAGACTCCTTCCTACTATATACATTATAGCAAAACGGAGTCTAAAAATCTACAAAAATTGACTTACAATAAATAGAATTAAACAAATGGCAATGACTATAAATAAAATCATCCAACCACTTACTTTACCATTCTTACTTAAGGTAAATATTTTACCCTCATCTGAATGATTCATATCTAAGTCTTCTACTAAATCACTAATGTAACTTGTATCTTCAAATGTAAGACCATTTATACTTAATAAATCATTAGTATCAGTAAGAAAACGATATGTTAATAAGTTATCATTATTTAAATCTACTACATTGTGAGAAACAATAACATTATTATCAATAAATTGATATAAGAATGGGCTTAAGAAGTGTGACATAAAATTATCATTATGAGCAAAAACCCCTTCTTTTAATAATTCCATCTTTCCACTTTTGTTATCTACCAAACTTATTCTATTAGTAACAAAATCTTTTCTCATTTCGAATCCATAATGAATTGAATTATCTTTAGTAGATTGAGTAGATATTTCAATTACATCACGAATATACTCATCAAAATCCTTTGGTAAAACTAATTTTTCATCCATATACGATTCCCCCTAACGAATGATCTATGCTGCAGGTTGAACAGGTGCAGCAGCCTGAGGTTGAGCAACAGCTTGTGGTTGAGCAGCCACTTGAGGTTGTGCTACTGGAGCAGCAGCTTGTGGTTGAGCAGCTACTTGAGGTTGTGCTGCAGGAGCAGCAGTTTGTGGTTGAACTGCGGCTTGTGGCTGAGCAGCAGGAGCAGCAGCTGGTGCTTGTTGTGAACCATCTCCGCCATCTTGTTGTTCTGATTGTAGAGATTTATTCATCTCGCTAATAGCATCATACATCTTTTGTGCTTCATCAGTCTTTCCTGCTTTATATAATTCATTTGCCTTATCAAGCATTTCCTTAATAACTGCATTAGCAGAATCTCTTAATTGTTTTTCTTTGTCGTCTTCTTTCTTCTTAACTCCTAAGTTAACTCCACCAGACTTAACTAATGTTGTTAATACTGAGTTAGAATGTTTATATATATCTTCACTCAATACACCTCTGCCAAATAATAAAGCTTCTTGTGTAGGGAATGAACTAGCAAGTTTATTGAATTGAAGACTATTAACAATAATTGCTTTTATTTGTACGTCCTTATTAGAACGTAAAATCTTTTCTAATCTTGGAACATCTGATTTAACTTCTTCCTCAGTAGGAGCCTCTTCAGTATCTGACTCTTCCATTGGAATTAATAAATCTCCACTCTCAGTACCTTCATCAGTACTTTCAGTTCCTTCTTCAGTTCTAACCTCACCATTTTCATCATCAGCACCAGTTGGAATAATTAATTCATCTCCACTAGATGAATCATCACCTTCATCTGCAGGTAAATCCATATCAGACATTGGTATAAGAACATTAGATTCTTCTTCCATTGGAATTAAATCACCCTGTTCTTCTTGAGACTCTTCATTAGGCTCTTCTTGAACTTCAAGTAATGGTCCATCTTCAGATACTTCTTCTTGTGCTTCCTCATTTTGTTCTTCAGCAGCTTGTTCCTCTGCTTTAACATCATCAGGATCATAACTTGGAATATCTAGAGGAGCATCACTCAATTCAGGTTCTTCTTGAGGTTCTTCCTCTTTTTCTATGTTATCAGGTTGAACGATAAATGGTAAATCGGAACCATCATTTTCTTCATTAACAACTTCCATTTCCGGAACATCAGATGGTGTCTCAGTTGCAATAATAACAGGTTCATCTGTAACCTCACCAGCTGGTTCTTGACTCTCAATTGGTTCAAACGCATCATCATTATTTGGAGTAAGATCAAATTCACTATTTGCATCTAAATCAGAGTTCTCTCCAAATACTTCTTGATTAACATCCATCATAACAGGTTCAGGCATAGATGGTTGTTCAACTGCTGGTGCTTGTTGAACTTCTTCTTGAGGTACTTCCTCTTGAATAGGTTCTTCAACTATTTCTTGTTGTGGTGCTACTTGTTGTTCAGGTTCTTGAATTTGTTCTTGATATTTAGGATCCTCATGATAATGATTACCAGAGTTTAAAATATCTTGAACAATTTTTTCATCTATAGAACTTAATTCTGAAATAAAAGTATCTAATACCTTTACTGAATTAGTTAAATTTTCAACTAAACCTAGAGTCTGATCTAAACTCTCATTTTGTTTAGTCCACAAATCTAGCATTTGTTGGCGAACAACTTCATTTTGTTCAGTACCAATTCGTTGTTCTAGATTTTTTAACATTGCTTCTTCACGGAAGATAATATCAAAGAAAGTAGCCTTTAAATTACGAACAGCTGCTTCATACTTTTTATCTTCAAAAACATAATAATCATTATTTTGCATCGAAAGGCCACCTCCTATCTTATTCTTTTATATTCTCAAAGTTTATTGAGAATTAGCGATACGACGAAGTAACTTTTGTACTTCAGCCCACTCAGTATCATCAGTTATTTCTGAAAGATTCATAACATTAGCTTCGTTATTCATCTTAGAAATATAGATTACACGATCATCTTCAACACCATAAAAATCAGACTTCGTATAAACCATATACTGACGAAGACCATCATCGCTTAATAAATAAGTAACGAGTTTAACCTTGTCTATGCTGCCATCAGGCATTACGATTTCTACATCCTTAGAATCACTCATAGCAAAAACTCCCTCTATTCTAAATTTAATTATACCGAAAAGAATAAAAAAAGTAAACAAAATAAAAGCAAAAAAAAGATGTAAAAACATCTTTTAAAGCATTAATAATTCTGGCTTTAGGAATAAGATAATTCCTATAATAAGCATCAATATTCCACCTATTAAATGTGAATATTTATTAAACTTAGTAGATATACCTGTAACACTCATTGTATATACTGCAATAATAAAGACAATCAAGTCATCAATTAAGAAGAATAATATATAAATAAGAGTGTATAAAAATCCAGTAATACCAGTAACATTATTTATAGCAAGTAGTTGCGTAAATACTAGTGGTAATCCTGCAGAACAAGCAAGTTCTACTAAATTAACTGATACTGCTAAAACCATAACTCCAAGAAGAGCTAAAGCAAAACTTTTTTCATGAGTAAACTTCTTAATTCTAGCAAATATCTTTTTACGACGCTTATCATTAACAACTTCGCATCCACCATCATTTTTTCTATCTCTTAAATAACTTCTAAGATTCCAAATTCCTCCAACTACAGCAAATGCGGCAATAAGATTTCTAATAATCATAGAAGTTGAAACCTTAACTACAATATTCAACCAAGAAAACATAATAATCATATATACTAATGCACTAGTTACTAAGAACGTAATACCAAGAATAAGCATTCTCTTCTTATCTTTCATTCCAATTAGAACACTTATTAAGAATAATAAAACCCACATAGCACAAGGATTAAAACCATCTACTAATCCAATCACAACAGCTGCTGTTATAAGAGAAACATTTTTTAAATAAATAGTTCCAATAAAAGGAAGATCTACTGAAAATTGTTCACTTAATTCTTTCTCATGATCACTAAATGTAGTATCAAATTTACCATCAAATTTTCCTTCTCTAATTAAAGAGAAAGTATCACGATAATCATTATTCTTATAATAATCAATTCCTCTTTCAATACTTCTACCAATAGAATCACTATAACCTAAAAAGTATGAATCACCAATAATAGTTAATGGAACTCCAGTTTTTTTAATACCATATGCCGGTGATATTTGATTTAATAATTCTTGATTATCTGAATCATACCAAACTTCATATTTAACAATTTTTATATGTTTATCTTTTTCATACTTCTTTAAAAACTCTTGTTCTTCTGCACAATGTGGACATCCATCCCCATGAAAGAAATAGATTGTAATATCATTTGTTTCTTTCGCGTGTACAGGTATCATGAACATAAAGAAAAAAAGAAAGAGAAAAAGAACTCTAACTATTTTCTTCATCTAGTAACTCCTCTACTATCTCCGTCATTTCTTTTTCTGATTTCTCTCCAATTACTCTCTTAACTTCTTTATCATTGGAATAAAAAATAAATACCGGAAGAATATTTCCAGGTGAATAAGAAAGAACTTCTTCTTCATCCATATCATAATCCAAAGAAAGTGTTTCAATTGGATACTCTTTAGTTATTTTATTCCAAATCTTATTCATTATCAAGCATCCACTACACCAAACAGCATTTATTTTTACTACTCTCATACTATTCACCTCTAATATTTAAATCAGTTAACAACTTTTCAAAAACAGAAACAAACTTATCTATTTCTTCTTTTGTAGTCTTATAAGATAAACTAATTCTAATACTATGTCTTGAACGTTCTTTATCACGAGTAACTGCATAAACTGCTTTAGAATATTCTGCTGAAGAACAAGCAGTTTGTGTAGATAAATAAATATCATGTTCTTCTAATGCATGTTGCATTGTCTCAGGTTTAATATTATGTAGACTAACATTTACCATATTTGGCAAACAGAAACAATTACTATTAATATCAACATTTAATTCTTTTAATTTTTCCATTAAATAATCATGTATTTTAACTACTTTAGTAGTTTTCTCTTCAAAATCTTCATAAGCTAAACGTAATGC
>CAMJOB010000009.1 GCA_946407495.1 uncultured Bacillota bacterium
TAGATGGTCCTTCATCTATACGAGCATACTCCATACCTATGTGATTTGAATCATACGTTGTTCCTGCTCCACCAACTAATGAAGTACAACTACTAAATATATCTGTAGGATTTGCCTTATCTAATACAAAATCTTCATTAGAATATATTTTTTCTAAAGCATAATTTCCAGAAAATAAACCACCCATATCAACTACATTTGGAGTTTTAAAATTACTCAAATCAAGTTCTGTTAGAGCACTACAGTATGCAAACATGCCCCACATTGTTTCAACTTTTTCATTATTGAAGTCACCTAATATTAAAGATTCTAAATAGTAGTCATCATAGAACATACAATCCATCTCTGTTACATTTTTTGTATTAAAACTACTTATGTCAAGACTTAGTAATGACATACATTCCTCAAACATTCCTCTCATATTTGTAACATTTGATGTATCAAAATTATCAAGATAAATATGTTCTTTATATTCACAAGATGCAAACATTCTTCTCATATCTGTTACACTACTTGTATCTATTCTACTTAAATCAATAATTCCATCAGATAAATTATCATAGAACATACATGACATATTTTGAACTTTACTGGTGTCTAAATGATTTAGATTAACATTTTCATAACCACTACATTTAGAATACATATATGACATATTAGTTACGTTACTTGTATCCATACCAAAAGTATTAATATCAACTGCGCTATAGCATGCCATGAACATATAACTCATATCTGTTACTTTGCTCGTTACTAGACTACTAACATCTATAGAAGATAATTTATTACAATAACTTAGTAGTGTACTCATATTTGTAACATTACCAGTGTATAGACTCGTAAGATCTAATTCAGTTATTGTGCTATCATAATAGAACATAGCTTCCATTGTTGTAACATTTGTTGAATCAAATCCGCTTAAGTCTATTGATGTAAGTTTTGTTAACCAACTAAATAAAAATGATGAATCTGGATTTAAGAAAATTGTATCTGCTTCTGAGTAATAATAAATTGTATCTGTATCAAACCATACATATGACTTTATTTCAGAGTCATCTGTAGAGATTATATTATCTGCAGTTAAAGAATTTTTTACTGAATTATATTGTTCTAGAGTTGCTTTTGAAAGATGAAGAATGTTTGTTCCTTTATCTTGGACATTATTATTCATTATTTTTTTTAATTCTTTTCCATAAGTCGAATAGTCATTATGAACAGCATATGTTAAATCTGCATTAGCAGCTAATTTATGCATTTGTAAGCATACATCAGATCCTGTTTTTATATGTGATACAGATTTTACTTTAACTTCATTATTAATTTTTATATTAAGAAGAAAACTATCTGCTTTTGTAGTAAACGGAATAGTTATGCTTATAGTTAGGGCTAATAATAATGAGTAATGCGCATATTTTTTTCCTCTAATAAATAATATTACGAATACTATAACTGATAAGAAGAACATTAATATTGAAATAAGAACTGGATCTGCAGTATTAGCATTTAATGTGATAGGTAGTACATGTCCTTCTGCATAATGAACGGCAAAATTAACTGGATTATTAGTTAAATTATTTGATGATGCAGCTTTTACATATACTGCTTTTATGTGGAATGAGTCAGTTGCTCCTGCCGCAATTACTTTTCCACTACTATCAGGATATTCATACTTTATATTTTCTGAAGTATTATCATCTACTATTTCTTTAATAGTTACGTCATCTTCACTATTATTTTTAACTGTTACTTCATAATTAATAAAGTCTCCTACTTTGTTAAAAAACATAGTATTATCTACTTCATTATTTGATGAATCTAGTTTTTCTATTCCTACTGAAGTAGATTTTTCTGATACATCTACTCCTTCTAAAGACAAGAAATTACCTTCTGCTTTAACATTTAAAAACGGAATAATCATTATTAACAAAGCAAATAAGCAAATTGTAGATATAATTGTAATACTCTTTTTCATACACTACTCTCCCTATTATATTTATATTTTATAATTAATTGGATATATAGTCAATATAACAAAAAAGAGAGACATAAGTCTCTCATTTATTTTTTATCTGTAGAACCAAAGCCTCCAGTTCTTGTTCCTTCTGCTTTGTCATTATCAACAGTTAAGTATTTTTGGAATACTACTTGTCCGATGACATCACCTTTTTTTACTTCAATATCATGATCACTACAATTGAAGTATGCAAAATAGAAATGTCCATCGTTATCTGGATTACCATAATAGTCAGAATCAATCAATCCTACACTATTTGCCATTAAGAATCCTTTTTTAGGTCCACTACTTCTATTTAATAGTAAGAAGCATTCATCTTCTCCACAATAAGCTTTTAATCCTGTTGGGATTAGTGTTGGTTTAATTCCTGGTGTAAATTTAGGAATTACTATATCCTCAGCTGCTTCTACATCATATCCAGCAGAATGTGCAGTTTTTCTTACTGGTATATGTATATCTTTGTCTTCATACCCCTTTGCGATTTCAAATCCTCTTTGTTTTTTCATGCTTCCTCCTCGTATAATACAACTTTATTTTTCTTTAATGATTTTTGTACATCTATTACTCTTTGATTAGATGAACCCTTCCATTTTAAATTAGGATTCCTTAGTTCATCTTTAAATTGTCCATCTACTAATACATCTAAGTATTTAGCTATTTCTTTATCTTTTATATATTCATCAAATAGAAATCCTGACCATGACCATATTGTTTTATCTGGATATTTTTCTTTAAAGCGACGTGCTAATTCTGTAGTGGCTTCAATGTTTTTTGGATGCATTGGTTCACCACCTAGAATTGATAATCCTTTAATATGATCTGGACTAGCTAGGTCTAATATTTCATTTATTGTGTCTTCAGTAAATTCATTTCCTGTATCAAATTCCCATGTTTCTGGATTAAAACAGTTTTTACAGTGAAAAGCACAACCTTGAAAAAAGATGGATACCCTGACACCAGGTCCATTGGATATATCCATCTTTCTTATCTTATTGTAATAATGCTTAGGCATCTTTATTATCTAAGTGAATTACTCTTTCTTTAATTTCTTGGGTTCTACCTTTATTCCAGAAATTACTTCCGATATAACCACAAGTTCTTCTAGCTACATTTAATTTAGCATGATCTCTATTTCCACAATTTGGACAATACCATTCTAATTTATCATCAATTAAGATTTCTCCAGTGTAACCACACTCTTGGCAATAATCACTCTTAGTATTTAATTCTGCATACATAATGTTGTCATAGATAAATTTAATAACTTCCATTACTGAATCTAAGTTATTTGTTAAGTTTGCAGTTTCAATATAAGAGATTGCTCCACCTGGAGATAATTTTTGGAATTCAGATTCTAATTTTAACTTAGTAAAAGCATCGATTTCTTCAAATACTGGTACGTGATATGAGTTAGTAATATAATCTCTATCAGTAATACCTTTAATAACTCCGAATCTTTCTCTTAAGCATTTAGCAAATTTATATGTAGTAGATTCAATTGGTGTTCCATATACGGAATAATCAATATCCTCTGCTTCTTTCCATTTTTTACATGCATCATTTAATCTTTGCATTACTGCAAGACCAAATTCTTTACCCTTTCCATTATCTGTATGAGAGTGTCCTGTCATATATTTAACACACTCATATAGTCCTGCATATCCTAGAGATATTGTTGAGTACCCATGGTGTAATAAATCATGAATACTTTCTCCTTTTTCTAGTCTTGCAAGCGCTCCATGTTGCCATAGAATTGGTGCGGCATCAGAAGTAACTTTACTTAATCTCTTATGTCTTGCTTGTAATCCTCTATGACATAATTCTAGTCTTTCATCTAGAATTTGCCAGAAGTCATCCATATCTTTTGATGAAGATAATGCAACATCAACTAAGTTAATAGTTACAACACCTTGATTGAAACGACCATAGTATTTTCCTACACCCTCTTTGTAGTTCTTTGCTTTGGCGATGTTTCCTAGAGATATTGATCTATCTGGTGTTAAGAATGAACGGCATCCCATACATGGATAACATTCTCCTACACCATATTCATTTATCTTAAGTTCTTTCATTACTTTTTCTGAAATGTAGTCTGGTACCATTCTTTTAGCAGTACATTCGGCAGCAAGTTTTGTTAAATAATAATATTTTCCTTTTGGATTAATATTATCTTCTTCTAGAATATATAGAAGCTTAGGGAATGCAGGGGTAATGTAAACACCTTTTTCATTTTTCATTCCCTCAATTCTTTGTTTTAATACTTCTTCAATGATCATAGCTAATTCTTCTTTGTATTCATCTGTCTCATTTAAATACATAGCAACGCTTAAGAATGGTGCTTGACCATTTGTAGTAGTCATTGAATTTATTTGATATTGGAAAGTTTGTACACCATCTGTGATTTCTTTCTTTAAATCTTCTTCTACAAACTTTTCAACTTGTTCTTTAGTTAATTTACGTTTCTTATATCTTTTCTCATAGAACTCACGTGAAGCTCTTACGAATGGAGCTAAGTGTGTCAATGTAATTGTAACTCCTCCGTATTGAGCTGAGTTTACGGCAGTAATCAATTGAGTAGCAATAGTCATAGCAGTTAAGAATCTATGAGGCTTTTCAATCATTACTCCATTAATATTTGTACCATTTTGTAACATATCTTCTAGATTTATTAAGTCACAATTATGTAGTGCATTTTGTGCAAAATAGTCAGCATCATGGAAATGGATAATTCCATCATCATGTGCTTTTACGATATCTTCTGGAAGTAAAAATCTTCTAGTAATATCAGTTGATGTAATACCTGCTAAGTAGTCTCTTTGTGTTGTTACTACTCTAGCGTTCTTATTAGAGTTTTCAGTATTCCAATATTCACTTTCCCCATCAATTAGTTCTTTGATTGCTAAATCTGTAGTATTACTACGACGTACTAGTTCTCTAGTATAGCGATACGTAATGTAATGTTTGGCTAAGTTATATTTACCTATAGCCATAAGTTTCATCTCGATGATATCTTGGATGTCTTCTACCAAGATACGTTTTTTACCAAGACGTTCAATGTACTTGATAATGTTTTTGATTTGAACAGCAGATGCACGATCTTCTTCTTCAACCTCGGCATTGGCTTTCTCAATTGCTTGTTCAATCTTCTCTGGGCAATAATCGACCATATGCCCATCTCTCTTGATTACCTTCATATTCTCTCTCCCTCATATTTTTAAAAATTACGATTTCATTTTAGCAATTTTCTAATAAAATGTATTGTTGCATTTGCAACATTTTACATTATTTGATATTATTTTTTTAGAAGGTGATTTTTATGGAAGATTTATTCACTAACATATCCCCTAAAAATAAAGGGAAATTACTACGTAGTCTTATGTCTCACTCAGTTATATACCCTAAGGGTGTAAACATACTGTCTAACATTCAAAGAGAGGATTTTATAGGTATAGTTGAAGCTGGTTCACTTGAAATAATATTCAATGATTACAATGGAAATAGCGTTGTTTTAGACGAATTAGAAAAGAATGATATCTTTGGTAATCTTATTTCGTCTATTAACTCAGAAGATGCAGAATGTATTACTAAAGAGCCTACTAGAATAACCTATATTGACTATAATAATATTATTAATAGTGAGATTGTTAAGAATGATTATTACATTATTTTTGTTAAGAATTTGTTAAAGATTTTGGCAGATACTATGAATCAAAAAAATGAAAGAATTGAGATTTTAACTAAGAGAACTATACGTGATAAGTTACTTGAATATTTCAGATTATTATCCATAAAAAAAGGTTCTAAGATTTTTACTATTCCTAGAACTTATATTGATCTTGCATCATACTTATGTGTTGATAGAAGTGCTATGACACGTGAATTAAAATATTTAAAAACAGAAGGTTTTATAAAAGTAAGTGGAAAAAGAGTTCAGTTATTATACTGAACTCTTTTATTTTTTCTTTATTTCTTTGTATGTTACAAATCCAATGATTCCAAGTCCACCTACTAATAAGTATAGTGAGAATGGTATTTCTGACCATAGACTTCTTAATTGGAATATTATGTTTACAATAGTTACAACAATACCTGCTTTAAATAGGATTGATAAGTCTTCTCTACTAAATCCTAAAGCAATTAATAGAATACCTACTAGACCTACATATATTGCGACTACTATATCTGTTGTGAATATTACTTGTACTAAGATAAATAATAATCCGGCAATAATAATTCCATTACGATCACCGTTTTTATTACCAAAGAAGTATTTAACAATTAAATATAATCCATATAATTCAATTATATTTACACATACTAGTTTGAAACTTGTATTATCAAATAATTGATTTACTTCTGCGATTAATGGTAATAGTATTGCGAAATCACCAATTGTTTTAAGTCTTGGTTCGTCTCTAAAGATATAAGTTAATATTGCATATATAGCAATAACAACTAGTGGATTAATTAACTTAATACTTGTATAGTCGTTAAATGAAATTATAGCTAGATAGATATCTGCTAGTAATAGTAAATATAAGAATATAGTTTTTGGATATTTTTCTTCTGGAATACTATTCATAAACATATAACCTATTGGTAATGTAGATATTAATTGTACTAAACCATTTCTCTCTCCTAAGTTTATAAAGTATAGTACTGCAAATGAAATAATTGCTCCTACAAAATAACCTACTTTACCTTCTCTATAAGTAAATTTATGCAGTATTGCATAAATAATTAATAAGTATGTAAAAGCATATGCATAAGAAATATATCCTATGTGTTGATTAATATAATTAGTTAAACCAATTGTTAAAATAAAGATTGCGAATGGTCTAGCTAAATCATCAAATCTACTCTTCTTAAAGTCTTTTGAATCAAGTTCTCCTAATAGATTTCCTAATAAATAGAAGCATCCAATTAATGCTGGTTGGAAATCATTAATATCTAAAGCTATGATAAATACGATAAATGTTAGAATACCATGTATTATTTGATTACATGTATTCATAGCATCATCATCACTTATTATTTTAAATCTAGTTACTAATGTTTGAATAAGTGATAATCCAACAATTAATATTGGTGCATAATCTGTTTCTAATGAAATAGTAGTAAATATTATTGCAATATAACTTGTTATTAAAGCACCAATTGAGTAAGCTCTTTCTTTATTACGAATGGATAAATAATTAGTATTTACTACGTTAACAGCACTTGCCATAATCATTGATACTAATTCTTGTTCTGCACTTGCACCAATTAATAATACTGGGAAGATATAACTAATAATTCTATTAAATTTAGATAATGAACTTTCTTCTTTTAGAACTATGTTAAAGATAAATGCTAGTGTTGAGAACGCTAATACCTTGTTAGTATCAGATACACCAGATGCTAATAATAAATAATTAGCCCCTAGAAGAACACTTGTATATGCAACATATACTAATCCTTCTTGTTTATACTTAGCATAAGAAATAACTGTTAATATTGATAAATAGAAATATGTAATAGCATAAGCTAAATCTGATTGTTCTCCTACATATGTTATTTCAGGTCCAAATAATCCGTAATAACACATTCCAATACATACAGCAAAGAAGAATGACATACTAAGTACATAGTACATAATAGATGTCTTTTTTATTTTTAATTTGTTTTCCGCAAAATAAGATAATCCTAAGAATAATAATCCTAATAATATTAAGACAACTAATTTAATTGGTAATGTAATCATTTCCCAATTAGTAGTTGCAAATAGTATTCCTGATATAAATACCATTCCTACACCAAGCTTTAATAAAATATCTATCTTCTTCGACTCAGGATCTACTATTTCTTCTTGTTTCATAATATCGCCTTTAATATCAGTTACTGCAAGTAATAATAAAATACCTGAAATAAATGTAATAAAGAATGATACTATCGCAACCCCTGTTAGTAAATTTTTATTCTTTGCAACTGACTTTTCATCCATACCTAGTAATAGTATTAAAAATCCAAGTATTAAAGCAATTAAACCATACACTTGAAATACTGAAGTACAATAAATACCTATTACTAAGTTAATAATTCCAGATGCAATAATAAATAACTTATTTCTATTCATAACGACACCTCTTTATTCTATAAAAATTATATCATTATTTATTGTTTTGTAAAAGAATAAATACTTCATCAATACTATTTTTTGGAGTTGATGCTCCAGCCATTATTCCGATATTTTTAAAGTTCTTTATTTCTTGAACATTTAAGTCATCTTTAGTCTCAATAATATAAGTGTTTTTACAATATTCACTTGCTACTTCATATAACTTTTTAGTATTAGAAGAATTCTTTCCTCCAATAATAATCATACAATCTTTTTCTTTTGACATATTCTTACATTCTTCTTGTCTTAAATTAGTCGCATCACAAATTGTATTATTGATTACTACATTTGGATAATCCTTTAAATATTCTTCTATTTCTTTAAATGATTTAATAGAATGAGTTGTTTGAGCAAATACGGCGATATGTTCTTTGTCTTTAAAACTATCCCATACTTCTTTTAATTCATCTAATGATTCTACTACTATTGAGTCAGGAGATGCGAATGAAATGGTTCCAATTACTTCAGGATGTTTTTTACTTCCTACTAAAATGGTACTATAACCTTTATTAGTTAGTTCTTTTACTTCATCATGTATTTTTAATACTTTAGGACATGTTAAATCTATTAAGTTTATTTCTCTATTATTTGCTTCTTCATAAGTCTCTTTTGGTACTCCATGAGCTCTTATTATGACATTAGAATTATCTTCTACTTCAGATAAAGATTCTATAAATATTAATCCTTTACTTTCTAGATCTTCTACTACTTGTTTATTGTGTACTAACTCTCCTAGACAATATAGTTTTTCATATTCATTTAGTGCCTTTTCACTCTTTACAACTGAGTTAATTACTCCTCCACAGAAACCTGCATATTTACCTATTTCGATCATAGATTTTCCTTCTTTCTTATCCATTTTATATCTTCTATAGATTTATCTATATTAAATCTTCCATTACCTATTGGGTAATATATTGCGTAACAAGGGTACGTAATACCATCTATTGTTTTTTCAAATTTTTCTTTACGTACTTGAGATACTGATATTTTTTTATTTAAGAATATAGAACTCACTTGATTACCAAATAGAATTATTACTTTTGGATTAATGATTCTTATTTCATTTTCAAATAAAGATAGATAGCTTTTAAACACTTTATCATCTAATACTCTTGCATCTATTTGAGTACATTTAGCAAGATTAGTTATATAGATATTTTTCTTTTCAATTTCGTTATATACCTTTCGTGCGAAGTCTTCGTTCCAATCACTAGGTTTCATGCTTTTTATTTTGTCATACATTCTTTTTGGGAAAAGTTTTACTGCATAAAAAAGATTCCAAATATTTTTTGTACCTATCCATGGACTTCTTGGTCCAGTCCAATTAGGAAGAGATGCAACATTTCTTCCTGTTGGGTTCATAAATACAAAGCATATATCGGGATTATCTTCTTTTCCACCATAATAAATAGAATTTAAGGAAGGTTCTCCATAAACTTTTTGTAGTTTATCATATTCTTTTTTTAAATCATCAAGTTGCATACTTCCACCTCAATGATATTTTATCATACCTCTCTTAAATCTTTTACTCTTTTTACTTTTCCTGGTTTTATTTCTATAGAATTTGTTGTTAGTAAATTAATACTTGCGAATATTCCAAATTCGGATTTAAAAGCTTTTTCAATATTCTTTTTTCTTTTTTCTAATACTTCTAATTCTTCTTTATTTAAATCTATAAAGTATTCTGCATTAATAGTTATTTTATCTTTAAAGTTTTCATTAGTTAATATTATTTCATATTGGTGATTTAGAAAGTCATAATTCATTAAGAAGTCTTCTACTTGACTTAAGAATACTTTTACTCCTTTTATCTTTATCATGTCATCACTTCTACCAATAAACTTAACTATTCTAGGAGTTATATTTCCACAACTACATGGTTCTTTACTAATTTCTACTATGTCATTAGTACAATATCTAATTATTGGGAATGCTTCATTATATAGAGAAGTAACAACTAACTCACCTACATTTTTTTCTGTAGGTTCTTTAGTTTTAGGATCTACTAATTCATAAGTATAATATTCACTTAAATGTAGACCTGATTCTTCAGTACACTCCATTCCAATTCCGGGGCCTAATGTTTCAGTCATGCCATAATCTTGAGTTACTGATACATCTTCTCCATAAGCTTTTTTTATTTTTTTACGCATAGCTTCTGTTAGTAATTCACTACCTACTCTAATGTTTTTTAGAGGTATCTTTTTTACATCAATGCCTAGTTTTCTTGACACTTCATAGATATGCATTACTTGAGATGGACTTGACACTAATACTGTAGGTCTTAAGTTTTCCATGTAAAATAATTGCATTTCAGTTGAAACTGTTGCCGCAGGTATTATTTGGCAACCATATTTCTTTAATCCTTCATAGAATGTTAGACCACCTGTAAACATACCAAATCCTAGACATATTTGGACAATATCATCTTTTGTGATACCCATTATCTCTGTACTATCTTTACACATCTTATCTCTTAGTTGCATATCCTTTTTTGTTAATCCTACTATTAATGGTTTACCTGTTGTTCCTGAAGAAGAATGATAAACCATAATATCTTTTTTATCTACACAATAGAATCCTTCTGGATAATCTTTAAAGAAATCTTTCTTTGTAGTTAATGGTAATTTAGATAAATCATCTAAACTTTTTATATCATTAGGTTTAATACCTACTTTATCCATCTTATCTTTATATATTGGATTATATTTATATATTCTACGCAACGTTTTGCGCAAAGCTTTTACTTTCTCTTCCATCGATGACACCTCCTATATGTTTTTTACATTTCGGAATAATTATTGCGAATGATACTGTTATAGCTACTGTTATTAAAAATAATTGAATACTACCAATAATTGGATCTTCTAACATTAATCCTTTACTTATAAACGTTTTTAAGACTAATCCTTGAGTCAAATAGATATATAGAGTATTTCTACCTAGTCTAGTAAATATACTCTCTTTATTAGGCACTAAATATAGGAATCCGACACTTATAATACCTGCTACTCCATAAGATAATAATCTTTTATATGCAAGCATTATATTATTACCTGTAATGTCATTATAACTATATGCTCCTTTTAATAATTTTAGAGAGAAGAAACTATTATTATTTAATAAGAAATACAATAATACAGAAGCTGAAATAATCATTATATATTTCCATCTCTTATTACTTTTTAATTTAATAATATCTAAGTCTTTTGAATAATATCCAATAGCATAGAATGGAAAGAATGTACAACTTCTAGCAAGTGATAATTCTAAACCTAGAGATGGAATAAAACCAGACAATACTCCTACTATTACAGATAAAGGTATCATTACTTTGCCAGGTACTTTATCCATTACATATTCCATTAATTGATAAGTTATTAACGTAATTAAAAACCAAAGTGTATAACGAGGAAGAATTATACTTTTATCGAATGATATTA
Organism: uncultured Bacillota bacterium; assembly: GCA_946407495.1. Classification (GTDB taxonomy): domain Bacteria; phylum Bacillota_I; class Bacilli_A; order RF39; family UBA660; genus RUG14891. The sequence continues at coordinate 11,618 of CAMJOB010000009.1, forward strand.
TATGAAGAGAAAAATAATAATATAGAGTTATTAATGTATCCCATATGATATATGTCTTTATTTGTTTAATTATTTTATTTTTTTTACTAGATTTACTTTTTCCTGCAAAATAACCGGATATAAAGAAAAAGCATTGTAACATAAATAAACAATTAATCTTTAGTATTTTATTTGAATAACCATAATAAGTAGCACAAAGACTTATTACATGTGCTACTATAATAAACAAGATTAAGATACCTTTCACGTTGTCAAAATAAGCGATTCTCTTCATTATTCCATCCTTTCTACTACATTATCGTATAAGTTTGTGAAAATAATGGGAAATTATCCTAAAAAAAGTAAATTCATATGAACTTACTTTTCAATTACAAATAATAAATAAACAATCAAAAAGATTCATAATATCACTGATCCATGATAATAAATTTTCCCGTACTTCACCTTTGGCTTTCCATAATTTCTTGCCTTTATATTATAACAAAAATCTAACAATAAAAAAAGGATATTCTAACGATATCCTAGTTTCTTTAATAAGTTTACAATATCTTCCTTGTTCTTTTGTGTCGAATTAAAGTAGATTACTGTATTTTTAGAATTTATTACGGCACTATAGTTTCCATTTACTTCTATTACGAATTTATAATAATTTTTCTTATTAGTTTCTGTTTTTCCTTCTATACCTTCAGCTTCAGCATCAAGCATCCCTCTTAGATCTTGATAATATCTTTTAGCATGTTTATCAGTATCTAATACATAGAAATCTAATTGATATTTATTATTCTTATCACGACATTGTAGATAAGTTTCTATCTTGTCATCATTATCATATGTAATACTTAAGTCTTCTACAGTATATCCTAGTTTTTCCATCTTTTGTTTTAATGTTTCTTCTGTATATACTTTCTTACCAATTACCTTAGTTACAATAAGATAAGAACCATATATGATAAAACAAGTAATTACTAATATTACTAATATATTAAATAGTTTTTCCCAATTTAATTTTATACTCTTTTTATTCTTCATAGTATCACTCCTATTATCTATATTATAACGTAAATATTATTATTTTTGTATATTATTTTCTTCTTTTTTCATAATAATAAAAGGAGGTAATTATGGAGAAAGATAAAAGTACTATGTATGATGAATTAAATAAGGGTTGTTCTATGGGAATACTGGCAATAGATGCAATACTTGATAAGGCTCATGAAGGTAACTTTAAATCATTATTATTAAAACTATCTAAGGAATATCATGAATTATCTAAAGAAATACATGAGTATGCTGATGAAGATCCAAAGGATTTATCCGGTATATCCAAAACTTTCTCATGGTACGGAATACAAATGCGTACTATAACTGATGATAGTGATTCTAAACTTAGTGAACTTATTATGCAGGGACTTAATATGGGCATAATTGAGGGACGTAAATTCTTAAATGAAGGAATAGAAGATGATGATTTAAGAAAACTATTATCTAAATATATTAATATACAAGAAAAGTATGTTGAGAAATTTAAAGAATATTTATAAAAAGAAAAAGACTCTTTCGAGTCTTTGTTTTTTTATCTAAATATGTAAGAAAGATACATTGCTACTGGGTACATTAAAAGTAGAAAACCGAATGCTAATTCTGTTTTACCTTTACGGTCTAATCTCTTATTACCTAAGATCTTTTGTTTACCAGTGATTTGAATTTTTACTTCTTCACCTTTATTTAGCCAAGGCATTGAGTATCCTTCAATTTCATATTTCTTATTTCCAGCTTTAATATCTGCATGATATTTTAGTGGAACTGAAGATTTTTCACTTCCTAATAAATAGAAATCTTCTACTTTACCTACACTTGTTTTTTCATGTTTTTGAGCTTTTTTACTACTATTAGATAGACCTAATATTACTAATACTAATCCAGATAGTAATGTTACATAATATATTGCCATATGCATCTCTCCTATTATATTAATAGTATAACATACGTGTTTTTGAAAAAAAAGATGTTATTTTATTTTATTTGGGTATTCCCAAAAAGATAATTGTCCATTTATGTCTATTGGTTCTATTTTTTCCACATTTTCTAGTTTAAAACCATAATATGTTTTATCATCTTCCTCATGATTATATATCATCCCATAGTATACTAATGGATCTTTTTCCTTTAAATATTTCTTCATTTTATCATCTATTAAGACACAGTCAGTTAGATTACATTTTGCAATAATCTTACCAGTTGGATATTCTAGATTTAGATGTTCATATCGCTTCATTGCTTTCTTATCTACACCTTTACCAGCATGAATTAGGAACTCACCACGAAACTTTGTTTTCCATGAACGGAATTCGTATTCTTTTAATCCTTCTGCGATAAGTGTTGCGAATGGTTGTTTTATTGTTAGTACTTTCATTTTATCACCTACTTCATTATAACATATATGATATAATAATCACGAATAAGAGGTATTTATGTATAATATACAAAAGAATTTAAATAAATTATTAAGAGGACAACCTACGTACTTTCTAGATCCTAAAGAACAAGCAGAATTAAAAGGTAAACTACATAAAGATGAGTATCATATATATAGTCCTTATCCTGATAGTGAGAAAGTAATATTCTATAAGAAAGAATTACCTGAAGTATTACTTTATGAGATTAAGACTACTACTCCACTTAGACATCAGGATATATTAGGTACTATGTTTTCATTACAAATATCTAATGAAATGTTTGGAGATATAGTTCTTACAAATAATCGTTATTATATTTATATATTAAAGTTATTTCAAAATTACTTTGAGATGAATTTTACAAGTGTACGTAATAGTAGTATTGAATTAAGAGAAGTACCTTTAGATACACTTGATGATTATACAAGAGAATATGTAGAATTAGAACTTAATGTATCAAGTGAAAGAATAGATACAATTATTAGTAGAATACTTAATACTTCTAGAAGTCAGATAGAAGAACATTTTAAGAATAAAGAGATTATGTATAATCATGATTTATTAAAAAATTTATCTGTTAAGTTAAAAGTTAATGATACTTTTAGTATTAAAAGAGTTGGTAAATTTAAATATATGGGTATTATTAAAACTACTAAGAGTGATCATTTTATAGTTTCTATTTATCAATATAAATAAAGAGATTAATCGTTTGATTAATCTCTTTTATTTTAAAATATACCAGCTAGTTTTTGTAAGTCTGCTTCAGTTAAATCAATCATGTGCCATTTACCATCTAGTTTATGGAAAGTAAATTCAATACTATATTTTTCTTTAGAAGATGTTTTTTCCATCTCTTTTAATTTGTAATCTACTTTCTTTTCATCACTTTTAGCTTGACCATATAGACTTAAATAACTAGTTGCTTTATCATAGCTAGATTTGTAATCTAGTACATTGAATTGTACTTTAATTGTCGCATCTACTTCTCCGACTTTTTCTTCGGCTATTTCATAATCAAGATTTTTATATTGTTTCTTGATTAATTCTTTATATTTTTTTAATTGAGCCTCAGTTAATTCATCATTGAAAGGATATTCAATCTTACTAACTACTTCACTATCTAATTTCTTGTATTGATTTAAGAAATCATTTGTTAGATCAAGTGGAGTTTTATTATCTCCTCCTTTTAGAAGTAATCCTATTCCTAGAACTCCTATTACTATGATAGCTACTGCAATTACACTTGCGATAAGTAATTTACTCTTCTTTGCCATGATATCCCTCCTCACTTATTCTTAATAACTTGGCATTACGAAGGAATAATCCTAAAGCTCCTAGAATAGCTACTAAGATTCCTCCGAAGATATATAATGCATTTATATTACCTAATACTTCTTCAAAGATAGATTCTTTCATATAGTATTCTACTAAAGTATTTGATGTATAGATTTTATTGTTTTCAGTTACAACTTCATCCATATCATCACCTAAGATACTATTAACATCAACTACATCATAATCATCTCTTACTGGGTTATAGTAAGTAATATATTCTTTAGTAATACTTCCTGTATTATTAGAACCATTCTTTCTAATATACTCTTTTGTCTCTTCATCTCTCATGACATATCTACCATTGTCATTTACATCGATTGGAGTTTCTTTTAGCATCTTTTCTAACTCTAATGCTTCATTGTAACTATTACCTTTATTTGAACCAATTAGAGGTTCTGTTACTTTAAAGTGATCTCTGAAGTATTCTAATATTGATATATCTTCATTTGCTTTTTCTTGTTCTATTTCTTTACCTGTGCGGTAATCAAATACTACAACTTTACCTGTCTTATACATTAATACTACAGCACTTGTTTGTGAACTTAAGTTATTAGTCATATATAAGACTTCTTTATTACTAAAGTTTCCTGGTCTACTTATTGGAGTTTTAAGATCATAGATAGTTCCATCTACTCCAAGAACTGAAACATATTCTTTTTCAGCATATTCATCTACTATTATGGAGTTGTGATAACTATCTAATTCACTATCTACAATTTGAATAGTATTATTTTTTACAAATAATTGATTATCATAAATTATCTCTCCTTCACTCTTATGAATGATTGAGTAATTATAATATGTATCAATATTCGTATCATTATATTCAAATCTATATAATGGACTAGTATCAACTACTCTAGTAGTGAAATCAAATGAATCTTCTACAAATTCTTCTTTATCTATATCATATACTTTTAAGTTTTCAGTTAAAGCATAATTCTTATAGATATGAATGAATTTATCTTTAGGAGCTGAAATATTACCTTTTAATTTACCATTATAGATATAAGCATATTTCTTTTTGTATGTGCTTGCTACTTGTCTATATTGTGTTTCTTTAACTTGATATTTCTTTGTATTTCTACCATCACTTACAACTATTTCAATCTCACTTCTATAATCAGCACCGATTGTATAAGTTCTTTGTGTGATGTTTTCATCAACTACTTTAGTTCCTCCATTTAGTACTTCGAAGTATGTATATCCATCTGCTTCACTAAATTCTAGATTTAGAGTATTTACTCCAGATGAGTAAATATTTAAATCTGGTAATACATGATCTGCAGGTGCATCCATTAATCTTCTAGTACTAAAGTTAACTACTGTTTCTGGTCTTAATAATTTCTTTTGTTCTGGTCTTACTGTACTTCCAGAATTTCTCTTAACTAATGGGAAGTATCCACTTGATAATACTGAGAAATCCCATTTATTAGTTTCAAATGATTGTCTATCTGTATCTAGACAGATATTTGTATAGAAACTTTGAGTTGCTAAAATAGTTTGATCTATGAAGTATTGAGTAGCAATATTCGTTAAGTTTAATGAACTTACATAAATACCATTTAATCTATTATTTTTATAGATACGGAATGTTGTTAATTGAGTTGTTGGATATAGTCTTGTATCTTGGCCATTTACTGCACCTATATATGGGTTTGATGTTGTTACTGTATTTACATCAGCAACTATTACGATATTGTAATACATCTTAGGTGTAACTTGTGAACCAGATACTGTTGCTCCAACAAATCCTCCAGCATAGTTATTAGCTAGAACTTTTGTATTTAGAATCATGATATCTCTTGCAATACATGAATAGTTATTATCAGATGCATGAACATTATTTAGGAATCCAAATGCTCCTCCAGCATAATTTCCTGTTGCTGTTATATTTGCATTTACAACTACACGATATACTCTTGAGTTAGCAGCATCACCTAAAATACCACCTACATAATTTCTACCATTAATTATTACATTATTAACATATGAATATTGTACGTTAGTTGTACTATAACATCTTCCAGCAATACCACCAGTGTAGTCACCAGCATTTGTGATAGTTGTATCAACAACACCTATATCTAAGTGTTGGTAACCACTTTCAATAAATCCAAATGCTCCACCTACTCTTTGTTTACCGGTATTAGTTTGATTAATAATACAATTTAATACCATTGATTGATCACATCGCCAGCATCTACCAAAGATACCACCAACATAGTTGGCATTAGCATTAATTGTTACGTTTTGAACAATGTTTCCATATTCATAATAGAATCTTGATCTTCCTGCGATACCACCAACGTACTCTCCTCCACCAGTAGAAGTTATTGTTGAGTCATATATTTCTGAGTAAGCAGCTCCACCATATCCGAATAGACCACCTACATCATGTTTTCCAGTTACATTCATATGTCTTCCGATGAATCTGAAACAGTTTGTACCATCTCTAGCATCTCCTTGTCCCATAATTCCACCGGCATATCTACCAGTACTTGTAATTGTTGAATACTCAGCAGTTATATCGTTTGTTGGATTTGTATAAGAGTATGCAATTAATCCTCCAACATAATCTGCACCACTCGATGTATTATGTGAAAGTTTAACATTCTTAAAGTTTTGTCCTCTATGTCTTGAGATAGGAGCTATATAACTACCTTTAGATATAGTAGTAATGTTATTAAATTCACAATTATCTACATCGGCATAGTTCATATAAATTACACTTATTGAACTTACATTTTGAGTTGACTCTAAGTCAATATTTTCAAATATTACATTTGTAAGTGATGTAGTTACTTCTCTTATTAATGATGTCTTAGCAGCTGTGATACCAGTCTTACGATAATTCATTATCTTATATTGTGTACCATCTTGTTTTAAGACACCTTCAAGTCTTGAGAAGATAACACCGATTCTTACATTTACTTTATCAGTAAAATCTATATCTCCAGTTAAACGATAGTTTTCTGGAACTGTTGTACTGATATGTGTCCAATCATCATACTTAGATAAGAATTTGAAGAATTGTAAGTCTATTCTTATACACTTATCATAAGGCTCTAATTTAGTTGAACTTGCATTTGTCTTAAAGTTAACTTTCGTTAAGGCATAACTATCGAAATAGTTATCTGGGGTTACTACCATATCTGCAATTGTAGTTCCATCATCTACTTGATTTACGAATCTTGCACTTGTAGTACTTAATCCATCAAATTCTACTGATTCAATAATATATTGATTTGGATTGTCAAATACTATATGCAACGTAGCACTATTTGGAGATGCATCTTTTTGATAACTTAAGATATCGAATAATTCACTATCAAGTTTTACATCTCTTTGATTTAAGACTAATTCTCCAGTTTCTGGATTTTTAATCTTAGGAAGTTGCTTTCTATTAATTTCACTAAAGTCAAAACTTGATTCTTCAAATCCAATCAAATCGATATATGTATTCTCTTCTTGTAAATCTGTAGTTGATAATAGAATTTCTGCTGAAGTTTCTCCAGTAACGAATCCATAGAATTTTTGTTTATCCCATGCATAGTTATTTTGAACTACAGCGAATACATTACCTGTTGTTCTGTGAATATTATTTGTTTCATCTGCTTTATATGATGAGTATACTGCACCGATTGATAAAGTATTAGAAACGTTATTATTATCTGATCTACCAACAATACCACCAACATAATCAAGGTTAGTCATTATATCGACATAACTCCATACATTAGTTATTGTTCCTGAACTACGTCCAGCAATACCTCCAACATATACTGAATTACATTTAATCTTTCCTACTGCGTAAGAATTTGATACTCCTCCATTTACTAATCTTCCGACTAATCCACCAACACCTAACGTTGAGATAGAATCTTCAATCTTAATATCAACATCTTGTGCAAATGAATTTTCAATAAATAAGTAATCTGAGTATCCGGCAAATGATCCTACATGTAGGTCATCTGCTTCTGTTGGAATAATTGGATTAAATCCTGTAACAGAACTATTTCTAATAGTCGTATAAGATGCATATCCGATTAATCCACCAATACGGGTCGTTGCAAATACTTTTACATTGTTAACATGTACGTTATCAAATATAGAGTTATTATTTGTTTGATAAATAATTCCACCATAACTTGTACTATTTGTCTTTTTATAATTTGTGAAAGTAATATTTTTAATAGTACCACCTGATACTCTTGAGAATAAGGCGTTACCACTATTGATTGTAATATTACTAATTGTATGTCCACGTCCATCTAGTTTAGCTTTAAAATCACCATTTACTATGTAATTAGTCATTGATGTATTTAAGAAATCTATATCAGTCATTAAAGCATAGTTTTGAGCTGGGTTTTCAACAACCTTTTTCCAATCTTCTTTAGATCTAATTGGATAATATAAATCTACATTGATTGCTCTTTCATTTTTTTCATACATTCTTTCATAATTATTACCATAGGCTGGTTTTAACACTAATGTATCTAGATAGTAAATTGATTTATAAGTTCTTGGATTTAGTAATTCAACTGTTAAATCTGTTTTTCCATATAAATCTTTTTGTTCTAGGATATTTACTGTTCCAATATCTGTGATTGTGACACTTTCAATATGTTCTGCAGATGGGTTATTAATATGAAGTTTAACTATTGCGCTATCTCCATTATTAACTACCTCTTCTACTGATGTAACATCAACAAGGTCTCCATCTGTAATCTTTGGTAATTCAATCCATTCTTGTCTTGGCATACATTCATTTAATTTTACTTGTGGGAAGTATCCCAAATCAACGAATGAATCAACTTCAAATCCATCATAGATATTAATAATATCATTTTGGAAGTTTTTGTCATATAGTGCCAACTTGGAAATTTTAGCACTGACAGTACCACCGTATGTTTTATCTGATGAATAATATACTTTATCGTAACGAAGTCCATTCTTATAACCAATATTTGGATCTTGAGTTAGGATATTTGTATTTGTTCTATTTGGTAATTCAACAGAATATGAGTTACCAAAGTAACCAGACTCATGATGACCAATAATATTACCTACGGCGCTTTCTCTTTCACCAGTACCATAGCTGTTACTCTTTTCTACAGTTACTAATGAATAAACAGCTTCAATTCTTGAGTTATATTCTGCATAACCAACCATACTACCAACATCTTTACGTGTTCTTGTATCGACGTTTTGGAAGTATGCATATAGGTTTTCACCATAAACATAACCATTTCTTAATACTCCTGAATTGTACCAACATACATATCCTCCACCGGCTTTAAGTGACATTGGTGCTTCAGCATTAATTACAAAATTTTTAATTTGACCATAGTTTTGTCTTACAATTAAGCCCATAATGGTATTACCATTATTATTTGCTTCTTTAATATTTACAACCATGTTATCTATTGTTCCATAGAAGTATCTAGCAAAACCATAATATTCATTAACACTGGTTGTATTATCTAAGTAATAATCCATTACTATATTTTTAAATAAAGAACCTGCTCTAGGGTATTCAAATAATCTTGTTGAAGAACCTGCTAAATTACGTTTTATTGTATGTCCTTGGAAATCTATTTCACCATAGAAATATGAACCATAATAAGAATTGTAATTTGTAAAGTCTAGGTCTTCTAGAACTATATATTTACCATTTGTATGGATAGCCATTAATTCTTTAGCTGTTGTAATTGCACGTATTTCATTTTCAGTAGTAAATGTTACTTCTGCTAAATCATAGAAACGTTCACGTACTTTTACTGATACCTTAACTGTGTAATAAACGTTTTTATCGAATCTATATGATTTTTGAATGTCTTCCATAGATAAAGCAGTTAAATCATATCTATGTGTTTCAACTAAAGTCTCTTTACGATAAATTCTTACGTACCAATCTTTATTAACTAATTCATCTCTTAGATCGTACATATTAATTTTAAATTTACCTACAAATTGATCATCTTCGTTATAGTTTTCAAATCCAATATAGTTTGAACGATTGCTATAAGAGATACAACCTCTGTGTCCTGAGATATATGAAGAACCTCCGGCACCTGTAGTACCATGTCCGTTAGCTCCTCCGTAGTAGCCTCCGCCACCACCGCCACCCCATCCACTTGTGATGGATTGGATAGCGTATCCAAACTGTCCACGTCTATCATTTCCACTTAAACCTGTTCCACCTGATACCTGAGTTCCACCACAAGTAGTATATTGAGTAGTTTGATATGTTGTATTTGATGTAGGACCATTTAATCCAATTAATCCTCCACCAGATCCAGCTTGGGTAGATGAAGCAGATACTGCTCCTCCTCCACCAGCAGCTACCATGATACGTGATTTTAGTGATTCCAAATTATTCCAATTACCATTTGTTAAACGGAAGTCTGTTCCACCTCCACCACCGAATGATCGTCCTCCTCCGTTATTTCCGGAAGCTCCTCCACCATTCCATGATGCAGTATTAGTAATTGTCCAATTTGCATGTCCTTTTTCTCCGACATATACATATATTTTTTTATTCTTATCTAATAATAATCTACCTGAAGTATAGGCTCCTTTTCCACCAATATATGGACTATATGTTCCACCTTGAGCACCCCAGGCTTCAAATTTATAGTAACCAAATTCTGGTGCGGTAAATTCTTGAACTCCACCGGTATATGAGAATGTAGTTACTGTTCCACTATTCTCATTTGTAATCTTTGCATATCCATTACCAGTATTACCAACCATTATTCCTGTTCCATCATGTGTTGGCATTTCATGATCTCCATCAATCATTTCTGTGTTGATGAATCTTAATCCAGATTCATGATATGAAAGTATTAATTCAGAATCTGTATTATCTAATGTTGTATCATCTACAATCATTATTTGAATATCTTTGAAATCTACTATTGTTTTTAAGTTCATGTTTGCAGTTTCAACAACGTTGAATCCAACATAGACATTGTATTGATAGAATGAGAATTCATAATCTTGGAATTCATCTGTTAAATTTTGAATTCTAAAGTTTTGGTTATTACCATTTCCAATTCCAATATAGGCAGGTGCCTTATTTGGACTATCTGGACTATATCTTGCTTTAAATGAAACTACTATTGTGTGTAAGTATGATTCTGGAGTGTAATATGAATGGTTAACATATCCATTCTTTGCTCCAAAGGTAACCATATTATTACTTAAATCATATTGTTTATATGGAGTATTACCTTCTTTACGAATACGATCGTAATCTCTAATATTGAATAAGTTCTTTCCATTTATTTTTCTTGTTAAGCCTGTTAATTCAATATCTGCTTTTACACCTTCTGTAGTATTAATTACTTTTTCTAATAAATGATAATCACTTTGGAATGTTTGGTTTGTATAACCAATGTTATATTCCTCTACATAGTATGTAAATGTATAATCTTTATTTGGATTTAAATGGTCATATGTTAATTGAACATAATCACCATTAATTGCTAGATATTCTTTTCCTACTAGTCTGCCACCTTCATCACGAACTTCTAGTAACGCTCTTGGTGACTCGATTGCACCATCGATATCTACTATTCTTACATCGAAGTCAATAAATGTTCCTGTTACGAATTCATTTCTTAATTGTACTTCTGCTTTTCTCTTATAAGTTTTAAAGTTTTTGAAAGAACATAATACATTGATTGATTCTCTTACAGTACCTTGCTTAACTACTGCTGCATAATCAATATTATAAGTAGTTACTGATTGTAGATTACTTAAACGTATTAAGAAATCTTCTCCTAGACGAAGATTATCTAATTCATCATCTTTATATGTATGTGCATATAGAAGAACTCCTTGTTCATCTGTTACTGATACACTGAAGCTATCTAGTAATTCCATAAGTATTGGACTTACATTGGCAATATCAATTCTTGATGAGATAGTTGCTCTATCACTTTCTAATTCTGTAGTAGATGCAACTACACGGTAGAATCCTAATGAGTTTAATGGAGAAGTAGTAAACTTACCTTCACCCATAACTTGATCTACTTGTTTTCCCTTTCCATCTTCTACATCATATGTACCTAATACTTGAATAGTATATGTAGTATTTGGATTTAAATCTCTTAAAGTAATTGTATTAGTTTCTTTAGTATTATCTAAGTTTTGCTCTTTTATAATATTATTCATATTATCAAATACGATAAATTTATAATGAGCAATATTTACTTCATCAACATTCTTTAAAATGATTTGAGTAACTACTTGATTAACTTGTGAAGAAACTATTTTAACAGCTGCAGTTGGTTTATTTTTACTAGTTCTACTGCTACCTGTATTATTTCTTATTTTAATTTTATTTCCATAGGCATCTAGGAATTGAATATCATAATTATATGATGTATTTGCCTCTAATTTTGCAGGAGATGTATAAGTAACTTGTCTACCTATTAACATTTCTTGTAGTAATCCTGTAGAAATAGAATATTGTTCATCACCTATATTAATTACTGCTTTATTAACACCTTTTGTTGTTTCACTTTTTATATCTGAAGTTATTCCTAAATTTAATAATTCTATTTTATTTGGATATACTTCTCCATTTTCAAAAGTTAAATCAATCGGATCTAGATTATCAACACCTAAGGTGCGAATTTCTTGTTCAAAGAAAGTCTTCTCCATTTTCTTACTTTCTTCATTATAGTATTTATAAGTACCTACAATTTTGAAGTTTTGATTTGGAACAAGTCCAACTACTTCAATAGCACCACCAGATACAAATGTCTTTCTTAAATATACTTTATCATTTACATAGAATTGGAAGTTAATTCCACCTACAATAACTCTTGATGGATCTGAAATACTTAATGATGCTTTTGCTGAATAAACATTTGCTGTGAAACTAGTTACTTTTACTTTAGGAGCAATATATTTAGTTTCTTTTGGTTCATCATTTTTAATTATTATTATATAATCTTCTTTTTCTGGTTCTTCTTCAATTATTTGTTCCTCTTTTGGAGGAGCTTCATATTTACCTAATTTAGTAAGAACTCTTTCATATGTATATTTATAATCACCAAATATAATAATATCACTTAGATTTATTCCATCTATGATGTTATAAACCATCTTACCTTTTTTACTATAAGAATAATAATTAAAATAATCTTCTTGAAAATTAATAACACTGTTTTCTGGTACTTCTTTTAATCCACTATTTGTATTTATAGTTAAAGGCAATAAATTTATATAAGTACCATTTGCTAATTGTAATAAAATATAGTTTTCATAATCAGCTTGTTCATAATCTCCGAAGTTATATAATTTACCACCAGTTACAGTAAAGTTTTCATAAGTATCAAATAACTCGAATTTATTATTAATAAGAACTGATTTTGTATCTAAGTTAACTACTCCTAAACCATTATTAATATACATTGGATATACTGTATTAACTTCAGTCTTTTTTTCTTCACCGACATAAACTTTATCTAAGTTTGTATAAAAAGTATCATTAGAACTAATTTTATTTAAGTTAACATTACCTGTTTTAGCAACTTTATTTTCATTAAGCAGAACCTCATCCATGTCTTCTCCACTAACAAAGAAACCATCCCTTGCGATAAGTGATGCTTCATTGAATCTTGTTAAATAGAATAAAATTCCACTAAAAAGAACTAGTGCGATAAATGCAAAAACATAATATGATTTTTTCATTAGCATCACCCATTCTCCTACTTTTTTACCTTACTTTTATTATACTAAAAAATACTAGTATTTTAAATAAAAAATAGCGTTTTATCCTTATCTAATACAAAATAAATATTATTTGTTTAATAAAAAAAAAGAGATTAATCTTTATTAATCTCTTTTTGTTTCTGAAATATCACTTACTCTTAAAAGTTTAGCATTTCTCATGAATAAACCTAAAGCAGTTAAGATTGCAACTAAGATTCCACCAAAGATATATAATGCATTGATGTTACCTAAAACCTCTTCAAATATAGAAGGCTTCATGTAGTATTCTACTAAAGTGTTTGAAGTGAAGATTTTGTTGTTTTCAGTTACAACTTCATCATCGTCTCCTTCAAATATACTTTCGACATCAACTACATCATAATCATCACGAACTGGGTTGTAGTAAGTAATGTATTCTCTTGTAATACTTCCTCCACCACTTACTTCTCCACTTCTCTTGATTTGTTCTTTAGTTTCTTCATCTCTCATTACATAGTTACCATTACTATCTCTATCAATTGGTGTTTCTTTTAATGCTTTTTCTAGTTCTAGAGCTTCTTGATAACTGTTTGTTGTTCCTTCTCCTAATAATGGAGCTCTTACATTAAAGTTTTCTTTAAAGTAATCAAAGATTGAAACATCTTCACTTGCTTTTTCTTGTTCTATTTCTTTTCCAGTACGATAGTCAAATACAACTACTTTTCCAGACTTGTAAACTAATACAACTGCACTTGTTTGAGAGTCTATATTATTAGTCATATAATATATCTCTTTATTACTAAAGTTGCTTGGTCTACTTATTGGAGTTTTTAAGTCATATAATGTTCCATCTAAACCTAGAACTGAAACATATTCTTTTTCAGCATATTCATCCACTATTATTGAACTATGATTACTATCTAATTCTCTATCAACTATTTGAATAGTATTATTCTTAACAAATATTTGATTATCATAAGTTAAGTCGTAATCATTCTTATGAACAATTGAATAACTATAGTAAGTATCAACTCTTGTATCATTATATTCAAATTTAAATAGTGGTTTGGTTAATTCAAGACTTGTTTCAAAATCAAATGAATCATCAACAAATTCTTCTTTATCAAAATCATATACTTTTAGATCATCTGTTAAAGCATAGTTCTTATAGATATGAATAAATTTATCTTTAGGTGCGGATACATTTCCTTTTAATTTACCTTTATAGATATAAGCATATTTTTTACCATAAGTACTTGCGATTTGACGATATTCATTTTCTTTTACAACGTATTTCTTAGTATTTCTACCATCACTTACTGTAATTTCTATTTCACTCTTATAATCTGCATCAATTGTATATGTTCTTTCATTGATGTTTTCATCAATTACTTTTGTTCCACCATTTGTAACTTCAAAATATGTATATCCATCTGCTTCACTAAACTCTAAATTCAATGTATTAATTCCAGAAGAATAAATATTTAGTTTCGGTAATACATGATCAGCAGGTGCATCCATTAATCTTCTAGTACTAAAGTTAACTACAGTTTCTGGTCTTAATAAGTCTTTTTGTTCATCTTTAATATCTTGATTTGCTGTAGACCATTTTTTAACTTTAGGGAAGTATCCACTAGCTAATTTAGTATAACTCCATCTATTAGTTACGAAGTTTAAGTTAGTATAATAAGTTTCTGTTCCTAGATTTGTTTGATCTGCATAGTATTGTGAAGCTATATGAGGTAAGCTTAATGAACTAGCATATACACCATTTAAACGGTTATTTTTATAGATACGGAATGTAGTTAATTGAATATTAGAATATAATCTTGTATCTTGTCCATTTACTACACCAATATATGGATTTGATGTTGCGGTTGTACTACAATCGGCAACTATTATGATGTTATAGAATTTGGCAGGTGTTACTTGTTTACCTGTTGGTGTTGCACCTACAAATCCACCTACATAGTTATTACCTAAGACTTTAGTATTTGCTACTAAGATTTCTTGTACTACTGCTGAATAGTTACTATCAGATTCATGTACTGAAGATATGTAACCAAATACTCCACCAACATAATCACCTGTTGCAGTAATATTTACGTTTGTTACATTTCTATATAATCTAGCAGTTGTACCTGAACCAGCAGCTCCACCTACATATGATTTACCATTAATAACTACATTGCTTGTAAATGAGTATTCAAGAAGAGCACCACCATTGATACGTCCTTCAATACCACCAGTATAGTTACCTGCATTTGTAATTGTTGTATCAGATACGCCCATATTATTATGAGTATAACCATCGTGGATTCCGATTGCTCCACCTACATATGATTTATTTACATTTGTTTGATTGATTATACAATGTTTAACTGTTCCACCATATAAGTGTCTAGCCCAACCATATAATCCACCAACGTAGTTTGCATTGGCATTGATAGTTACATTTGAAGCAAGTTGTGTGTTTTCAGCTTCGTATGAAGTTCTACCTCCAATACCACCAACATATTCTCCACCACCAGTTGAGTTAACTGTTGAATCGTAAATGCTTGAAGTATAGGCTCCACCATAACCATATAGTCCACCTACTTCATTCTTTCCTGTAATATTCATATTTCTACCAGTAAATCTATAAGCGTTATAACCATTACGATAATCACGATAAGCAGTTATACCACCACAATATCTACCAGTACCTGTTACAGTATTTCCATCTCCAGTAACATCGTTTGCTGGAGTGTTATAAGTATGAGCAAGTAATCCACCGACATAGTCTGCACCGGACGATGTATTATTTGTTGCTTTTACGTTATTGAAGTTCTGACCTCTATGTCGACCAATTGGAGCTATATAACTACCTTTAGATTTAGTAGTAATATTCATAAACTCAACATTTTCTACGTCGGCATAATTTAAATAAATTACATTTATAAAGTTCTTATTCTGTGTAGACTCTAAATCAATATTATCGAATGTAACATTCTTTAATGTAGTTGTAACTTCACGTATTAAAGCTGTCTTTTCAGCAGTAATACCAGTCTTTGTATAATTCATAATCTTGTAGTTTGTACCATCTTGTTTAACAAGTCCTTCAAGTCTACCAAATATTACACCAATTCTTACATTATCTCTATCTGTGAAATCAATGTCTCCAGATAGACGATAATTTTCTGGAATTGTTTGACTTACATGTGTCCAGTCATCATATGTTGCGAGTGGCTTATAGAATTGTAAGTCAATTCTTATTATCTTGTCATAACTATCTCTCTTACCAGATGGTAATGCATAATTAACTTTATTTAAGATATAACTATCGAAATAAGATTTAGGTGTTACTACCATATCTCCGATAGTAGTTCCATCATCTGCTTGATTAACAAATCTAGCATTTGAAACTGTTAAACTATTAAATTCAATACTTTCAATTGTATATTGATCAGGATTATTTATTACAACGTGAAGAATGGCACTTGCTGCTGAAGCATCTGTTTCATAACTTAATAAGTCAAATTTTTCATTCTTTAACTCAATATCTTTTTGTTCTCCTACCAATAAACCTGTTTGTTTATCAATTACTTTTGGTAAGATATTTCTTTCAATTTGACTATAGTCATAATCATTATCAGCAAAACCAATTAAATCAATATAAGTATTATATTCTTGTAAATCAATTGTTGATAATAAGACTTCTGCTGAAGTTTCACCAGTAACGAATCCATAATATTTTTGTTTATCCCAAGCATAGTTGTTTTGAACTACTGCCATAACATTACCTGTAGTTCTATGAACGTTACTCGTTTCATTTGATAAGTAAGATGAATAAATTGCACCAAATACCATAGTATTATTAATACTTTGAGTATCGGCTTTTCCAACTATTCCACCTACATAATCTAAGTTAGTCATTATATCAACATAACTCCATACATTATTGATGGTTGCCGAATCATATCCAACTAATCCACCAACATTGGCAGAGTTACAATTAATTTTTCCTGTAGCATATGAACTTGTTAAGGCACCGTTTACCATACGACCTACAAGTCCACCTACTCCTAATGTTGATACAGCATTTTCAATGTTTATGTTAACATCTTGTGCAAAACTACTTTCAATTATTAAGTAATCAGAGTATCCAACTAATGCTCCTGTATAATAGTCATCTGCATTATTTGGAACTATAGGACTAAAGTTAGTAACTGAACTATTTCTAATTGTAGTATACGATGCATATCCAAATATACCACCAGCTTGAGTATTGGCATATACTTGAACATTTTTCATATGGACATTATCAATAATTGCATTACCATTACTTTCATAAATTAGTCCACCACGAGCTGTAGCATTGGTCTTTTTATAATTCTCAACATTTAAGTTTTGAATTGTTCCACCTGCTAATCTTGTGAATAAACCGTTACCACTATTGATAGTAATATTACTAATAGTATGTCCTCTACCATCTAATTTAGCAGTAAAGTTTGAAGTAACCATATATTGTGTCATTGATGTATTTGTAAAATCAATATCAGCCATCAATGCATAATTTTGAGATGGGTTCGCAACTATTTTCTTCCAATCATCTTTTTCGTAAATTGGATAATATAAATCTACGTTTATTGCTCTTTCATTCTTCTCATAAATCTTATCGTAGTTACTACCATATGCAGGTTTAAGTGTTATTGTATCTAGATAATAAATTGATTTATAAGCAGTTGGATTTAATAATTCAACTGTTAAATCAGTTTTTCCATATAAATCTTTTTGTTCTAGGATATTAACTGTACCAATATTAGTTATTGTTACTTTTTCAATTTTTTCTACAGATGGATTATTAATATGAAGTTTAACTATTGCACTATCTCCATTATTACTTACTGTTTCTACTGAAGTAACATCTACTAAGTCGGCATCTGTTACTTTTGGTAATTCTATCCATTCTTGTTTAGGCATACAGTCATTTAAATCAACTTGTGGGAAGTATCCTAAATCAACAAAGCTATTTACCACAAAGCCATCATATTTATTAAGAATCTTATTTTGGAAGTTCTTGTCATATAAAGCTAATTTAGATATTTTCAAACTCTTTGAACTACCATAAACTTTATCAGACGCGTAGTATAAATCGCTATAACGAATTGCATTTACATATCCTAAGTTAGGATCTTTAGTTAAGATATTTGTGTTAGTTCTATTTGGTAATTCAACTGAATATGCATTACCAATATAACCTGATTGTTGGTGACCAACTAAGTTACCTACAGCAGTTTCTCTTTCACCTGTACCATAACTATTACTCTTCTCAACTGTTACTAATGAGTATACAGTTTCAATTCTTGAGTTATTTTCTGCCCAACCTACTAAACCACCAATATCTTTTCTATCACGTGTTTCAATATTTTGGAAATAACCATAGAAGTTTTCTCCATAAACATATCCATTTCTTAAAACACCCTGATTATTCCATACAGCGTAACCTGCACCAGCAATTGCTGATAAAGGTGCTTCTGCATTAATTACGAAGTTTTTAATTGTTCCATAATTATTTCTACAGAATAAACCAACGATATAGTTTGGATTATTATTAGCTTCTTTAATATTTAAAATAGCATTGTCTATTGTTCCATAATGGTATGCAACAATACCATGATAATCCGATTTACTAGTTGTATTATCTAGGTAGTAATCAACAACTATATTTTTAAGAACTGCACTACTTCGTGTATTTTCAAATATACGATAGTTTGCATTTGTAACGTTACGTTTAACATGATGTCCTTGGAAATCTATCTGTCCATAGAAGTACGATCCATAGGCACTATTTAAACCAGTGAAATCCAAATCTTCCAGTACAATATATTTTCCATTTGAGTGGATATTTAATAATTCTTGGGCTGTTGTGATAGCCCTTATTTCTGTTTCAGTAGTGAACTCTACAAAGGCTAAATCATAGAAACGATTACGTACTTTTACTGAAACACTAACTGTATAGTTAACGTTTTTATCGAAAGTATAAGATTTTCTTACATCTTCTAAAATATCTTCAGTTAAGTCATATTGATGTGTCTCTACTAAAACACCTTTACGATAGATTCTTACATACCAATCTTTATTAACTAATTCATCTCTAAGATCATACATATTAATTGTAAAGTTACCTTTATATTGCTCTTTTTCAATATATTTCTCTGTTTGTAAGAATGTTGCAGCATTATTATTTGAGATACAACCTAAGTGACCTGAGATGTATGATGATCCTCCACCAGCACCACCATTATAGTTGTTTGATGGTTGTCCACCATACCAGCCGCCGCCACCGCCTCCGGTATCAGTATTTGTTGTTACATTTCCACCAATTCCAAAAGCAGCTCCATATGTTTGAGAAGCAAAATATGCTCTATTTAGTACACCATTAATGTAGGCACCTTCACTTACGATATTACCTCCGGCACCTCCACGTCCATCATTTGCACCATTTAGTGTTCCTCCGGCATCATCAACACCGCCACCGCCTCCGGCGACCATGATTCTTGAATTAAGAGATTCTTCACTATTCCATGCACCATTCTTTGTACGAACATCTGTAGCTCCTCCTCCGGAACCAGAATTCTTATTTCCACCATTTCCGCCGCCATTCCAGCCGCCTAATGGTCCTCCATATGAATTAGTACCTGCTCCATATTTACCAGCGCCACCTACATAAACATATAATGTATATCCATCATTTAATGAAACTTCACCATATGTATATCCACCACGTCCAGAACGGCCAGCCATAGTTCTATTTGAACCTACTGGACTTGCAGTATCTCCTCCAGCTGCTCCCCAACATTCAATAGAATATTTTCCTGATGATGGGATTGTGAATGTTTGTGGACTACCAGTATAATCAAAGTTATATACTTTACCATCACTTAATCTAGTGATTCTAGCATAACCGTTACCTGCTCTACCAACCATTGTTCCACCTGATGGATTAGGCATTGTACTATTACCATCAATCATTTCGGTATTAATAAAACGATATCCAGAGTTGTGGTAAGAAAGTGTAATATCTTGTTTTGATGGATCCATATCCATTAAGTCAGCATATTGAATTTGAATATCTTTAAAGTCAATTGCTGTTTTCTTATTTTGGTTGGAAGTTTCAACTATATTAAATCCAACATAATTACTTGTTAGGTAGTAAGTAAATGAATAATCTTTATATTCATCTTCTATATCTTTTATTTGGTAGTTTTGGTTATTACCACTACCCATACCTATATAAGCAGGTGCTTTGTTTGGAGATTTTTTATTATATCTAGCTTTAAAGCTTACTGTAATAATATGACCATTTGCTTCTGGTAGGAAGTATGCATGGTTAACATATCCATTTTTTGCACCAAACATAACAGTATTATTCTTTATATCATACTCTTTGTATGGTGTATTACCTTCTTTACGAATACGATCATAATCTTCAATATCAAATAAGTTCTTACCACTTATTTGTCTTTCAAGGTCTATTAATTCAATTTCTGCTTTTACACCTTCTGTAGTATTAATTACTTTTTCTAATAAGTGATAATCACTTTGATATGTTTGATTTGTAAAACCAATATTATATTCCTCAACATAGAATGTTAATTTATAATCTTTATTTTTCTCTAATTGATCATAAGTTAATTGAACAAAGTCTTCATTAATTCCTAAGTACTCTTTTCCAACTAATCTATCTCCTTCATCACGAACTTCAAGAAGTGCTCTTGGTGACTCGATTGCTCCATCGATATCTACGATACGAACATCGAAGTCGATAAATGTTCCTGTTACGAATTCATTTCTTAATTGTACTTCTGCTTTACGTTTGTATGTTTTGAAGTTTTTAAATGAACATAATACATTGATTGATTCTCTTACAGATCCTTGTTTAACTACTGCTGCATAATCAATATTGTATGTAGTAACTGATTGAAGGTTTGTTAATCGAATTATAAAATCTTCTCCTAAACGAAGAGTATCTAGCTCGTCATCTTTATATGTATGAGCATATAGAAGTGTTCCTTCTTCATCTGTTACCGCAATACTAAAACTGTCTAATAGTTCCATTAGTATCGGATTGATATTTGCAATATCAAGTCTTGAAGATACTGTTGCTTTATCACTTTCAAGTTCTGTAGTAGATGCAACTACACGATAGAATCCTAATGAGTTTAAAGGTGCTGTTGTAAATTTACCTTCACCCATTACTTGGTCTACTTGTGTACCATGACCATCTTCAACATCATAAGTACCTAATACTTGAATATTATATGTAGTATTTGGATTCAAATCTCTTAGAGTAACTGTGTTTGTTTCTAAGTTTTTGTCTAAGTTCTTTTCTTTAATAACATTATTCATGTTATCAAAAATAATAATTTTATAATGGTTAATATTAACATCATCAATATTCTTTAAGATGATTTGTGTTATTACTTGATTAACTTGAGATGAAGCAATCTTAACTGATGCAGTTGGTTTATTTTTACTTGTTCTACTGCTTCCTGTATTATTCCTAATTTTAATCTTATTACCAAAAGCATCTAGAAATTGGATGTCATAATTGTATGATGTATTGGCAGTTAATTTTGCAGGTGAAGTATAAGTAACTTGTCTACCAATTAATATTTCTTGTAGTAAACCAGTTGAAATACTATATTGTTCATCACCTATATTAATAACAGCTTTGTTAACACCTTTTGTTGTTTCACTTTTTATATCTGATGTAATACCAAAGTTTAATAATTCAATCTTACTTGGATATATTTCACCATTTTCAAAAGTTAAATCAATTGGATCTAGGTTATCAACACCTAAGGTACGTATTTCTTGTTCAAAGAAAGTTTTTTCCATTTTTTTACTTTCTTCATTGTAGTATTTATAAGTACCTACGATTTTAAAGTTTTGGTTTGGAACAAGTCCAACAACTTCAATTCCACCACCAGATACGAATGTCTTTCTTAAATAAACTTTGTCATTTACGTAGAATTGGAAATTGATTCCACCAACTATAACCCTTGATGGATCTGAAATACTTAATGATGCTTTTGCAGAATATACATTAGCTGTGAAACTAGATACTTTTACTTTTGGAGCAATGTATTTAGTTTCTTTTGGTTCATCATTTTTTATGATGATAATGTAGTCTTCTTTTTCTGGTTCTTCTTCAATTACTTCTTCTTTTGGAGGTGCTTCATATTTACCTAATTTTGTTAATACTCTTTCGTATGTATATTTATAATCTCCAAAAGTGATTATGTCACTTAAGTTAATTCCATCTACTATTCCATAAACCATTTTCCCAGATTTACTATAAGAATAATAATTGAAGTAATCTTCTTGGAAATTGATTACACTGTTTTCTGGTACTTCATGTAGACCACTATTTGTAGTTATTGTTAATGGTAATAAATTAATATAAGTACCGTTTGCTAATTGTAATAAAATATATGTTTCGTAATCAGCTTGTTCATAATCTCCGAAGTTATATAATTTACCACCAGTTACAGTGAAGTTTTCATACGTTTCAAACAATTCAAATTTATGGTTAATAAGAACAGATTTTGAATCTAGGTTAACTACTCCTAAACCATTATTAACGAACATTGGGTAAACTGTATTTACTTCTGTTTTCTTTTCTTCTCCAACAAAGATTTTATCTAGATTAGAATAGAATGTATCATTAGAACTAATTTTATTAAGTTTTACGTTACCAGTTTTAGCTACTTTATTCTCATTTAGAAGAACTTCATCCATGTCTTCTCCACTAACGAAGAATCCATCTCTTGCGATAAGCGATGCTTCATTAAAACGAGTTAAATAAAATAATGCACCAATAAAAATAACTAGTGCGAGGAATGCAAAAACGTAATACGATTTTTTCATTAGCATCACCCATTCTCCTATTTTTTTACCTTATTTTTATTATACTAAAAATACGCTTTATTTTAAATAAAAATAATACATTTTTAAGCATAAAAATTACTTATGGTACAAATTTAAAATAATTGTTTAAAATCAATAAAAAAAGGAGATATTTTAATCTCCTTTTTCATCGCTTACTTTTAATAATTTTGCATTACGTAGGAATAATCCTAAAGCAGTAATTATTGCGATTAATATACCACCAAATATATATAGTGCATTAACATTTCCAAGTACTTCTTCGAATATTGATGGTTTCATGTAGTATTCTACTAAAGCGTTAGATGTATAAATCTTATTATTTTCAGTAACTACTTCTTCTTCGTCACCCTCTAAGATACTTTCAATGTCCACAACATCATAATCATCTCTTACTGGATTGTAATATGTGATGTATTCTCTTGTGATACTTCCACCACCACTTACTTCTCCACTTCTCTTGATTTGTTCTTTAGTTTCTTCATCTCTCATGACGTATTTTCCATTACTGTCAGTATCGATTGGAGTTTCTTTTAAAGCTTTCTCAAGTTCTAGAGCTTCTTGATAACTATTAGTTGTTTCACTACCAGTTAATGGTGTATTAAATTTGAAGTTTTCTTTAAAGTAATCAAAGATTGAAACATCTTCATTTGCTTTTTCTTGTTCTATTTCTTTACCTGTACGATAATCAAAGACTACTACTTTACCAGTCTTATACATTAATACTACAGCACTTGTTTGTGAATTCAAGTTATTAGTCATAAACAAGATTCCTTTATTACTAAAGTTACTTGGTTTATTTAAAGCTGATTTTAGATCATAAATATTTCCATCTAATCCAAGAACTGATACATATTCTTTTTCTGCATATTCATCAATTATTAATGAATTATGATAACTATCTAATTCTTTATCAACTATTTGAATAGTATTATTTTTTACAAATAATTGGTTATCATAAGTTAAGTCATAACTCTTCTTATGAACTACTGAATAATTATAATATGTATCTATTTCAGTATCATTATATTCGAATTTGAATAATGGTCTTGTTATTTCTAGAACTGTTTCAAAATTATATGAATCTTCTACAAATTCTTCGAGATCAAAGTCATATACTCGTAAGTCATCAGTTAAGGCAAAGTTATTATAAACATGTATGAATTTATCTTTTGGTGCAGAAATATTTCCTTTTAATTTTCCACCATAGATATATGCATATTTCTTTCCATATGTACTTGCAAGTTGACGATATTCATTTTCTTTTACTTGATACTTCTTAGTATTTCTACCATCACTTACTACTACTTCTATTTCACTCTTGTAGTCAGCATCAATTGTATAAGTTCTTTCATTGATATTTTCATCAACTACTTTAGTTCCACCATTTAGAACTTCAAAATATGTATAACCATCTGCTTCACTAAATTCTAGATTTAGAGTATTTATTCCAGATGAATAAATCTTTAAATCAGGTAATCTATGATCAGGAGGTGCATCCATTAATCTTCTTGCACTAAAGTTAACTACTGTTTCTGGTCTTAATAAATCTCTTTGATTTGAACTAACATCTTGATTTCCTGTAGACCATTTCTTAACTTTAGGGAAATATCCACTAGATAGTTTTGTATAACTCCATCTATTTGTATGGAAATTCAAGTTAGTATAGTAACTTTGTGTAGCTAAATTAGTTTGGTCTGCAAAGTATTGAGTAGCAATATTAGGTAAGCTTAATGAACTTACATATACTCCATTTAAACGGTTATTTTTATATATACGGAATGTTGTTAATTGAATATTTTGGTGTACTCTTGTATCTTGTCCATTTACAGCACCTA
>CAMJOB010000010.1 GCA_946407495.1 uncultured Bacillota bacterium
TTTAGCATCCATATATACTTTTAATGAACTTTCAATTGAACTAACACACATATTTTTCTTTTCTTTAGCAAAATTATTAGTAATATTAGAAATAACAGGAAGCGCAATTAAAGAAACAATACCAAGAATTGTTATTGTAACTATCATTTCTACTAACGTAAAACCTTTACGATATAATCTCTTATTTTTCTCCATAGCACCAACTCCAAAGCCCACTACTCTATCATACATAGATTATACTATACTTTTATTAAACATAGAAGTAACAAACAAAAAAAAGAGTGAATAAATCACTCTTAACCTGCTCCTCCACCAATAAATGATTGAGACATAAATGTATAATCATACGCATCAATTACTCTTTTTAAAACTTTAGTCTTAGCAGTAATAGTTCCACCTACAGGAATATAATTAATAGGTAATGGTATAGGTTCACTATTAGTTCCATCACTAAACTTAAATGTTATATAAACTCCTATATTACTAATAACTAAATCAGAATTATTAGTAACTCTAGCTTCTATCTCAGCCATCTTTGGATTTTCTTTTAAAGTTCTAATCTTCATTTCATTTACTTGCACATAACTAGCTTCATGCATAGCATATAAAGTACCACTTGTATTTACAAAAGTACCATCTGCTTCTACTCTATAACTTCCAGTATCTTTAGCATCATCATTCTTTAAAAAATCATTTTTAGCATCTTCAATTGCTCTTTCTTTAATAGATTTATCTTTTTCCATCTCTTCACTAACTACTTTATATTCAGATACAATAGGAGGAACAAAAATAAATCCAAGTACTAAAAGCACAAGAAATACAATACAACAAATAATAATAACTATAGTTTTCTTACTCATATAATCACCATCTTTATAAATTGATTATATCATAATAAAAAAAAGAAGGACAACCTTCTTTTACTTAGCATTAGTAACTTGAATTTCGTAATCAACTGCTCCAATTATACTAATATAATCTTTTCTTTCTACATTAACAGTTCCACCAGCAGGAATATTTTCTACCTTAGAAGGAGAACTATTTAATTTAGAACCATCTTTATAAATAAATACAATTGAAACATCAGCACTAGTATAATTAGTTCCACTATTATTTGTAAGTGTATAACTATAACTTGCTAAAGGTTCTTCAGTTGATTTAATAGATATAGTCATATTATCAAATGCAAAATCTCCACTAGTATGAGTACCTTTTACTTTTTCACTAATATTTTCCATTGATCCATCTGGATTAGTCTTATAATAATCAGTATCAGGAGATTTAACATTCATGTAACCTTCTGGTTCTTCATTTTTAGTCTCAGTTTTGTCTTTATTTTCAGTATTACCACCCATAAAATAAATTCCAATACCACAACCAATTAAAATAACCCCAATAACGAAAACAATAATAATAACTTTCTTTTTCATATCATCACCTACTATATAGATATTATACTATAAATAATTAATATTAAAAATAAAAAACAGCCAATTTTTTAAATTGACTGTTATATTTTTGTTAACATGCCCAGTTACGACACATTGAATATGATCTACCATTCAAGCAACCATACATCATCCATACTAAATAGTTAGCACCAGATGCAGGAGTATTATTCCATACATATTGTGCAACATTAACTGCTTGCCAATAAGTTAAGTTATAACTTGTAACAACCATATAGTATTGTTGATATGGTTCCCAAGCATGTTGAATAGTAACATTACTCCATCCAGCATTTTGGAATACTGGAACGAATGTAGCAACATGGTTATAAGTTGAGTGTCCAGATACTACTTGACAATATACATCAGAAATACTTGCAGTTACTGTAATATCATGATCTGGCATTGAACCTGGAACACCATCCCACCAGTTAAATTGTCTAAACTCATTAATAGACCATTGTGGGTTAAGACTTGTATCAATACCACCACCATATGGAACTGATCTTCTATCCCAAACACCATTATATCCAACACCATCATTAACATAATAGTTAACTGTATAGTAATTTACATTAAATTGAGCAGTTGCAGTAATATTACCTTCATGTGTATTAACAAGATTCTTAACGTTAGCACCAGCATCATAATTAGTTCCATTAATATTCCATTTAGAGAATGAGTGACCAGTCTTAGAGAATCCACTACTTCCTGCTAATTTACAATCTACTCCATAATAACATGTTGTCTTACCAGTAGATCCACTACCAGCACCAGCAGCATAATTAATATAATAAATTGTTGAAATATTAACTTTAATATTCTTACTTGCACAGTTACCAGCAGCATCACATAATGTGATAGTACCATATCTAGCACCACGACCAGTAAGTGTTACAGCTTGAACAGTTGCAGATTCACTACTTCCACCAGCATGATCTTCAACCATATTGAAGTTTCCACTCTTATTCCATTTCCATGTTTGTTTAGAGAAATTATATCCAGTATAGTTATCAGTACTTGATGAGAAATCGAAGTAATAACCAACATTCTTCCAATCACTAATAACTAAATCAGAATTATTTGCTTGTTTAACAAAATCACCAACTGAATTATTGTTATAGTAATAAGCCTTAATATTAATTGTTGGAGCTGTATTATCAACTCTAAATATACCTTGACTTTCATAACCACCAGTTACTTGTCTACCATCACTAGTAAGTACATTAACAGGTTCAATATGTAATTTTAAATCACCAGTAATACCACTAGGAGTAGTAACTGTCTTTCTTAATGTATGTGAATTTTTAATTAAAGCGTTTTTAAAATCTACTTCTTTCTTACTACCAACGATAGCGTTGCCATTAGAAGTATTAGTCCACCAATAACGAATCTTAGCATTAGGAGCAAATCCTTTTTCATCACTAACTAAGATAGTAACAGATTTACTCTTTTCAGGATTAGTTGATGATAAAGGTTCAGAACTAAATGCTGTAGAGATTGGTACATAATCACCATCAGGTAATTCTCCACCATCTTCTCCAGTACCAATTGGTTGACATGTAGAATTACTTTCCAATGTCTTCTCATATACTACTTCACCTTTATATTTACAAGAAATACTCATTTCATAATCATAAGAAGATCCATTTTTATGAACTCTAACAAATGTATTGTCACTTTTACAAGTAGCATCTTCTACATCTATATCAGTTAATAAATTCTTAGAAAACAACTCTGTGAATCTAATATCAGCACAACCATCATCAGAATAACCAAATAAGTCTTCTAGATTTTGATCTACATAAAGCTTTGCAGATGCAAGTAATGATTCTTCATAATTATTAAACTTTTTCATAGTAAAACCATCACTAACATTATTAATTACAGGTAATGCAATTAACGAAACAACTCCAAGAATTGTAATTGTAGTAATCATTTCTACTAAAGTAAATCCTCGATTAAATTTTTTTACTTTCTTCATAGCTAACCAACTCCATAACTAGACTACTCTATCATAAATATAATTATACAATAATCTAAAACAAAATAAAATAATAAAACAAAAAAAAGTATATATTTCTATATACTTTTTTACAATTAATAACCCATTGGTTCTAATTTATCAGAAACAGCAACATCCATTTCATAATCATAGAAATCTGTTACATCAAAAGTAGTACTTTTAGAATATTCTACACTCTTACCGCTTTCTAATTCACTAATAAATGCAGTATATTCTCTCTTTTCTCCACTTTCACATAATAATTTAAAATCAATTTTTCCACTAACTATATCTTTACCAGTATCATTAACTATGTTAACTGTAACTTTATATATAGGAGCCTCACTAGTATTAGATTCATCTTTAACAACTGTAAAACTAGTAACTTTAACACCATCTTTTGTATGTTCTTTATTCATACGATTTTCTTTTTTACTTGTTTTATTCTCAGTACTATTGTCAGAATTATTATTAGCTATTGTAAAACTAACACCAACTCCAATAAATACTAAAGCTAAAACAACGATTACTATAATTATTAATTTATTATTCTTCATAAAACCTCCTATACTGGGTATAACCATCTAGCAGTAGACCAATAGTTATTTGCATAACAATCTCCACTACCCCAATAGTTCCAATTTGAACTATATCCTAAATAACATAAGCAAGAACCATACCAACCACGTCCATTAGCTAATGTATATCTCCACGTACCACCTACATGATTAGGTTGTCCATAATGTGGCCAGTCTAAAGTATCAACTGAGCATCCCTCATTTGCCATATGTCCATTGATCCAAACATGTCCATCTAAATAACCCCATCCTAAACGGCTACTTGCAATAAATTTAGCTCCATCATGCATTACATATACATAAGATCCACCAATTCCGTTTTTCATAGTTAAACCACTATGGTTAGTATAATCAGAAGTATTAGATACTCTAAATTTCTTATTATCTCTATCTAATAAGATAACAGCATATAAATCTATACTACTAGATAATGAAACTGAACTGCCTTGATTATAATCTGCACTAGATTGTCCACTATTCTTATTCCAACCAACATATGTAAATAAGTTCTTATATTCATAATTATAACTTCTACCATTAGATTGATTAGAGCCACCATTATCAGTATCTGACCAACCACTAGGTCTTGGAATATTATCAGCAGTTATAGAACAACTTGTTTCTTTATTCCATACATAACATGATTCACCATCATCGAAGTTACCATGCCATGTACCTTTATCCATTTTATAGTGAATAGTATATGCATTATTTTTCTTCCAAATAGCATATAAAGTTATAGGTTTATTTTCAGTATATGTAGTACCATATCCTGCTTCATGAGCAGTACTACTAGCATTCCATCCAATGAATGTATAGCCATCTCTAGTTGGACTAGGTAATGATAAATTAGTACCATGAGTCTTTTGTTTAGTACCTTGATCACTACCACCATTACCATTTAATGTAACAGTATAAGTTTTTAATTTCCATTTAGCCTTAGCAGTAAGTGTTGTTCCATCAGTAGAAGATAAATTCTTAACATTAGCATTCATTGCATAATCAGTACCACTAATAGTCCATTTATCAAAATCATAATTTTCTTTTGTATATCCAGAATTAGCTAAAGTACAATCAAATCCATAATAACAAGTAGTATTATTAGTAGTTCCAGTACCACCATTCGCATCATACTTAATAGTGAACTTAGTAGATATATTAACTTGAACATTCTTAGATGTACAGTTACCAGCATGGTCACACATCTTAACTGTTCCATATCTAGCACCTAATCCTGTGAATGTCTTATTAGTAACTTTATTATCATTTGAAGGTCCACCAGTAAGTGCTTTATCTAATACAGCACTACCAGTCTTATTCCATTTCCAAACTTGACTAGTTATACCATAATTATCACTACTTGAAGAAAAATCAAAATAATATCCATCTTTTTTCCAATCAGTAACTGTTAAATCAGCATTATCAGTTTCTTTAACTAATGATCCAATAGTATTATTTGGATAAGCATAAGCTTTTATTTTAATTGTAGGAGCAGTATTATCTGTTTTATAAATTCCACTCTCATAATTATCTGTATATTGTAAACCAGCACCATTAACTACATTAATTGGTTCAACTATTAATTTTAAATTAGCAGATGTATTAGGAGTTGTAACATCTTCTTTAAATGTAGTTGATACTTTAACCATTGAATTCTTGAAATCTTTTTCTTTCTTGTCTCCAACAATTGCACCAGTATCAGCATTTACCCACCAATAACGAATCTTAACATTAGGAGCGAATCCTTTTTCATTACTAACTAAGATTGAAACATTATGTTTTTTCTCAGGTTCAGAACCACTATCTGGTTGAGCTGTAATTGTTGAAGCAGTAACTACATAGTATGGAGGAAGAACATTATTTCTATGAGTCCAATATCCTCCACCTCCGCCACTACCTTCGAAGTCACCTACTCCAAGGCAAGAGTCTAATTCAGGCAATATTTTTTGATAAGCGATTTTATCATCTTTTGCACACTCTAAACTAATAGAATAATCATTAACACTATCATGTCTATTAATTCTTACAAATGTACTAGGAGAAGCACAAGTCGCACCATCTAATTCTATATCTTTTATAAGACCTTTATTTACAAGTTCATTGAATGAAACATCAACACACCCTTCAGGTGAATCACCAAATAAATCTTCTCTACTTTGATCAGCATATAATTTACCAACAGCAAGTAAAGACTCTCCAAAATATTCAAACTTCTTCTCTGTAAAACCAGAAGATACATTATTAATAACTGGTAATGCAATTAAAGATACTACTCCAAGAATAGTAACAGTTGTAATCATTTCAACCAATGTAAAACCTTTATTGTACTTTTTAACTTTCTTCACGACAACCACTCCTAAGTATTCTATAGACTATCTTACTATTTCGATTATAACAAAAAAAAGTATATAAGAATATATACTTTTAAATCTTTTTAATTAAAACAACATAATAATGTCGTGTATTGTTACAAATACCATTAATAACATTAATAATGCTAATCCTACCATATGAATATAATTTTCAATATTAGGATTAATTGGTTTTCTTCTAATCATTTCAATTAAAATGAATAAGATATGTCCACCATCAAATGCAGGTAATGGTAATAAATTTAAAAATCCAACATTAATACTTAAATAAGCTATTAAGAATAGAATGTTAGGTAAACCAGCTTTACTTTGTTGACCTACTACATTATATATTCCAACAGGTCCAGATAATTGATTAACTCCAATATCTCCGGTAATTAAGAATTTAACTGTTAAGAACATTTGCTTAATTAATGAAACAAATTTTTCTCCAGTATATTTAAATGCATTTAATATACCATGAGTCTTTTCTTGTTGAATAGAAATACCGAAGTAATAACCTTCTTTTCCATCTTCTTTAACTTTTTTAGGTTGAACTTCATATTTAACTTCATAACCATTTGGTTTAACTACTTTAATAATATTGTTTTTCTTTTTATTCGCAATTGCTAAATATAAAGAAACATCATCACTAGTTTTAACTTTATGACCATTGATCTCTAAAATACGATCTCCAGAAGATATTCCAGCTTTTTCTGCAGGGTAATCTTCTAATACTTCAGATACAACAGGTTTTAATGTTGTACCTCCCCAAATAAGTGCAAGGAAGAACAATATTACTAACGCTAGTATAAAGTTGTTTCCAGGTCCAAAGAACATAATTAAAAATCTTTGGAACACATTCTTAGATTGTAATCTCTTTTCTTTTGGTATTTTTTCTTCATCATCAGCTTCTAGATCTTCTCCAGCCATTGAACAGAACCCACCAATTGGAATTGCACGAACATTATAATCTGTTTCACCAATCTTTTTACCAAATAACTTAGGTCCCATACCAATTGCAAATTCATAAACATAAACACCACTTATCTTTGCCCAAGTAAAATGTCCTAATTCATGAATAAATACAATAATACCTAGGATAATGACAAATAGAAATAAATTCCATAACACTCCTAACATATAACCCCTCCTATATTATTCCAATAAGCATTGTGAACGCTAAAACTACAAAAATCATACTATCAAATCTATCTAAGATACCACCATGTCCTGGAATTAAATCAGAGAAGTCCTTCATACCATAATAACGTTTAATAGATGAGAATACTAAGTCTCCAATTTGAGCAACAATAGTTAATCCTAAAGTAACAAATATAATAAATACTAATGATAAAGCAGGATTAATTACAGTATGATAAAACGCTACTGCAACAAATGTACCCATTAAACTTCCTCCAATAGAACCTTCAATAGTTTTATTAGGAGATATACTAGTTAATTTATGCTTACCTACTAATCTACCAGTAAATAAAGCAAATGTATCAGTAACTATAGTAATTAATGCTAAATATAAAATATATTTTAAATCATAATTTCTAAGTGCTACTAATAAACTAAAACTTAATCCAATAAATAATACAGAACCAATTACATATAATGCATCAGCTATATTATATTTATTAAAATCATTAACAAATACTATAGGACATAAGAATACAAATATTAAGAAAGCCATAATCTTATAATCCATATGATACTGTAAATCAATTATATTAACAGTATTATAAGTTAAGAATACTACTAATATATATGCAATTACTTTTATAATTAGTGGTAATTTTTCTTTTGTTTCTTTCATATGAAACATTTCATATAAAGCACATACTGATAATGCAGATAATAAAATATTAAATGGTAAACCACCAATATATAGTAAAGGTACTATAAGTAATACTAATACTACTGCGCTAATTACTCTTTTTGTCATTTCTTAATTCCCCCAAATCTACGATTTCTACTATTATAAGCTTCTATAGCTTTATCAAACTCTTCTGGTCCAAATGCCGGGAAATAAGTAGCTGGGAAATAATATTCAGCATAACTAGATTGATATAACATAAAGTTACTAATACGTTGTTCACCACTTGTACGAATAACAAAATCAAGTGGAGGTAAATCACGATATAGATTATGTTGAATAAACTCAGTATCAATTTGATCTAAAGTAATTTCACCATTCTTATACATCTCACATAATTTACGTGTAGTATCAACAATCTCCCATTGACCACCATAATTAATGCAAATATTTAATACTGGTCCAGTATTATCTTTACTACGTTCCTCAGCTTCTGCCATAGCCTCTAATACTTTCTTAGGTAAAGGTTCTTTTCTACCAGAAAATACTACCCTTGCATTCGCATCCATAATTTCTTGGAATTCATCTCTAAACATCTTAACAAATAAATCCATTAAGAAATCAACTTCTGCTTTTTCTCTCTTAAAGTTTTCAGTAGAGAATACATATAATGACACATAAGGTACCCCTACTTCACTCATATATTTCATTAAAACCTTAAAATTATCAACACCGGCACGATGTCCCTCACTACGAATCTTTCCACGTTCTTGAGCCCATCTACCATTACCATCCATAATGATACCAATGTGATTTGGAATAACTAAATCTTTTCTCATATTCTTTTACCTCTAATTTATTATATAATATGAACACAAAAAAAGAAAGTCTAAAGACTTTCTAAAATTTATCTATATCTATTTTAATAAACTTATCGTTATTATCAAGAGAAGCAGCAGTTTGAACTAGAGTTCTTAAAGCTTTAGCAGCAACGCCATCTTTTCCAACAACTCTACCCATATCTTCTTCTGCAACCATAACTTGAATTAAAGTTACGTTTTCTTCCTCTGTTGGGAATTCCTTAACACTAACGCTATCTTCATTAAGTACTATAGACTTAACTAAATCTTCTGTTAACTTTACTAAATCCATAGACTAATCTTCCT
The DNA here is from genome assembly GCA_946407495.1 of uncultured Bacillota bacterium. Lineage (GTDB taxonomy): Bacteria > Bacillota_I > Bacilli_A > RF39 > UBA660 > RUG14891. The sequence goes on from CAMJOB010000010.1 coordinate 9,371, forward strand.
TCTTTGCTTTAGCATCAGCATATTTCTTCATAATTCCTGCTTTACTAAATAAGTTTTTTACAGTATCAGTTGGTTGTGCTCCTTTATTTAACCATTTAAGAGCAACTTCTTCATTAATTTTTACAGAATCTGCATCAATTGGAGCATAAGTTCCAATTAGTTCTAAATATTGACCATCTCTTGGTCTTCTACTATCAGTAGCAACGATTCTATATGTAGGTCTCTTTTTAGCACCCATTCTTGTTAATCTTAATTTAACTGCCATTTATATAATCCCTCCATTTCCAAATAAACTAGAAATATTATAAATAAAAAAAAGGTTAATGTCAACCTTTTTTTGATAACACTATCTACTTTGTTCCATAGGTCTTCTAAAAGTATAAACAACACCTCTAGATAAATCACCAACTACTGGAACTTCAGTACTTCTACGAACAGATTTATCTTCTACTAATGAAGAAGCAACTTCTCCTTGTAATAAAGAACTTGTCTTAGAATAATGTTTACTATTAGAAAGAACTAATAAAGCAGCTTGTCTTTGTTCACGACTAATATTATTAACATTATAACTACCATCTAAAAATTCAGGAAAACAACTCTCAAGTAATGCAATAGTAATAACAGGTACATCTTCACTATTATATTTAGAATCTATTGAAGAATACATATCACTAAGTTCTTTCTTCATAAATGTAGACCATTCATCTCTAGATTCAGATTCTTCTCCTATCATCTCATTAAGCATATTAAGACAATAAAAACGTTGTAAAAATCCATTCATCTCTCCATTATTAACTTTTTCTTTTAATCCGCATACTAATTCATTATATCTACTTTTATCTAACATAATAATCCCCCTCAAAAAGAACGCTACCCCAATACAATAACAAATTTATCTATCTATGTCAAAAAAAAATAACCATATTTGGTTATTTAAATGTAATCTTCTTTTACTTCGTTTTCTATTACGTCATCTATTTTTTGTTCCTCAGTAATTTCTTCCCATGGATCTTCTTCTCCAGTTGTTTCTATCTTAACTTTAACATCTCCAACTAACTCAATGCCTAATTCTTTTTCTACACTATATTTAATCTTATCCCCATCTATTTCCATCTTAGTACAATTAGGTTGTTTTAAACTACGAACTATTATTTCTTCATTACTACAATCAGTATCTACACTACGCATATGTACAGTCTCTTGATAAGTATTAGTCTCCTTAACAACTTCAGTTTTTTTATCTCCATCATAAGAATACCAAATATTTACATCATAACTACCATCTATTCTTATAGTATCCCCATTCTTAACACCATTAAAACTATGATTAATAACCCAACAACCTAATATTGTAGAAGGTCTTTTATCAACAACAATTTCTCGCTCATTAATAAAACTCTTTTTCCCCTTCGCAATAACCGCTTTAGTAACTATCTCACGATAATTCGCCATAAGTATTCCTCCTCTATAGTAATATATGAGATTACTTATATAAATTGCATAAAAAAAGAAGCTTTAAACAAAAGCTCCTTTCTCTTTCAAAATAAACTTAGTTTTCTTAACAGTATGATGACCACAAGATGGACATTCTCCATTCTTTGCTTCACTTAAATCTCCACCACACTTAGGACAGAATTTCATAGCTCTTACCATCTCTTTTTTCTTATAGAAAACTAATTTATATTCAACTAATATTTTATTTTGATAATCACCACGTAATAAAGTATTAGTATCATCAACTGTATAATCAATATACTTATTCTTTAAATATACACTAATAGTAATATTACCATTTTCTTTAGATACATCTTGAATCTTCATATCTAATAATTCAAAATCATTCATTACATTAGTACCATGTTTTTCATGTAAATAACTAAGTTCTGCTTTATACTCTTTAGAAAGAATTGGATGACAATATTGATCTAATTGATCATATTGATAACTAGAATATGCATTTTGTACACATATATATTGATGATATAACTCTTCTTTTAATTTATCTAATGTATAGTCAGGTAATACTTTTTGTAATTCTGCCTCACTAATTTCATATTGTTTCTTCTCACGAGTCTTAATAATAGCTAAATAAACCATAAAAGCAATTACACCATGAAAAGCAATTAACTCAAGTATAAATATAGTAATCTCTCCACTAGTAACAACTTCATTATTTTGTAAATAACTAGAACTATCTCTTTCATAATCTGTTACTAATTTACTCTCTGCTTTAACTGGAATCATTAATCCAAAGAAAGCAACTATAACTATAGATAAATATAACACCCATTTATTCTTCATAAAGATTACACCTCTATTATTATTTTATCAAATTATTATTAGAAAAAAAAGAAGGTTTTTAACCTTCATTTAATAATCTATAGAAATAATCATTTATCTCTTCAGTAACAAAATTAATCTTTTGATTAACTAACTCCAATTTTTGATTATATTCATAATAAATTGGTATTTCATTTAATTCATTTTCTAAAGTATTTAGTTCTTTCTCAACATCAGGATCATTACTACGTAAATACTTCTTTTGTAAAACCTTAATTCTACTAATTCGTTCCTTTATCTCCGTATTCTCATCCATTAGTTTCTTAATACGTAAACAATCTTGATATTCAGAACTATTAATAATACAATCTACAACCTCTTTAATTGCATTATTCATCTACTTCACCATCTAAACTCCAAGTCTTAGAAGCAGTTATCTTAACAGGTACTATATCACCTAATTCTAATTCTTTATTAGAAATAAAGTTAACTAATTTATTAGTATCACTATATCCATAATACATATTCTTCTTATCAGATATACCTTCTACTAATACATCTAATACACTACCCTCAAGTTTCTTATTATTTTCTAAGAAATAAGTATTTACTTTCTCATTTAATCTTTGAAGTCTTTCCTCTTTTTCTTTTAAAGGAACATTATCATTTAACTTCTCAGCAGGAGTACCTACTCTTGGACTAAATACAAAAGTAAAAGCATTATCATATTTACAATAATCAACTAAATCTAATGTTTGTTGGAAATCTTCCTCTTCTTCTCCAGGAAAACCTACAATAATATCAGTACTAATAGTAACTCCTGGAATACGTTCTTTCATTTTATCAAATAACTCTAAATAAGATTCTCTAGTATATCTTCTACCCATTAGTTTTAATACACGACTAGATCCACTTTGTACTGGTAAATGAATACTTGGCATTACATTATCATATTTCGCAATAACATCAATCATATTATCAGTAAAGTCCCATGGATGTGATGTTGTAAATCTAACTCTAGGAATACCACTCTTCGCAACATCTTCAAGTAAATTACCCATATTATAATCATCATATAAGTCTTTACCATACGCATTAACATTTTGTCCTAATAAAGTAACTTCTTTATATCCATCTTTTACTAATTCATCTACTTCTTTTAAGATATCTTCTTTCTTACGACTTCTTTCTCTACCTCTAGTATAAGGAACTATACAATAAGTACAGAATTTATTACAACCATAAATAATATTAACATAAGCCTTATATTTATTTGCACGAATAACAGGTAATCCTTCTACTAAATCACTTTCTCTAGAATAAACTTCTATTTGTTGTTTATTCTCTTCAATAGCCTTATCAATAATATTAGGAAATTCATGTAGATTATGAGTACCAAATACAAAATTAACAAACTTATAATCTTTCATTATTTCTTCTACAACACTAACTTCTTGTGCCATACAACCACATAAACCAACTAATATCTCAGGTCTTTGTTCTTTTAAATGTTTAAGTCTTCCTAACATACCAAAAGCTTTATTATGGGCATTCTCACGAATACTACAAGTATTAAGTAATACTAAATCAGCATTCTCATAATCTTCTACTTCTTCAAATCCAATCATAGTAAGTAAAGCTTTAATATTTTCACTATCATGTTCATTCATTTGACAACCATAAGTCTTTAAATGAAACTTCATACCAGCATATTTATTCTTAATACTTTCATCTATATTAAATGAAACTGTCTTATAATCTCTCTTATCTCTTGTTCTAGCTTCAATAAAATCAGGTAATTTCATACTACTGCCTCCCTTTTAATAACGTATATATAATATCTTATTTTCAAAAAGAAAACAAGATAATTTCTTATCTTGTTTATGCGTTTGCCATAGACATTGAAGAAGCAATTAACTCATCAATTAAATTAGACTTATTATTAAGAATATCTTTTTTAATAATTTCATAATTTTCTTTGATTTCTTCTACCAACACTTTAACACTTGGCATTAATTCCTTCTTATCTAGGTTATTAACAATCACTTCTAAGTTATTTAGCTTAGAGTATTTTCCATAATAACGATTCTTAATACATGTTTTAAATAACTTTTGAAACATTAATAAATCGATATTATTAACTCTCTTATCTTCTAGAATCTTCAAAGATGTAGAAACATGATTGTTATCAATAGCTCTTTCTAGCATAGTTTCTCCATGATCATTTTTAATATCTGGATTGAAATTAGATTTGCTAATTAGTGCCTCTGCTACTTTAGCAGCAAATGCAGAATTATCAAGAGCTAAAATATGCCCAAATGTTTCCCCCATATAATTTTGGTGGTTAACATCCCAATTTCTTTTCTTCATAAGTTGTAACACTAGTGAATATTGTTTAGCCTTTAAAAGTCTAGTACACACATCGTTTCCAACTCCGTCACAAACATTAACATCAATCTTATTCTTTTCAATTAATAATTGAATAGCCTCGAATTCTCCTTGTTTAATTAAAGTAAAAATTACCGAGGGATCATCAGAACATGCATTAAGCATTTCTTTATCACTGTTAAACATTTTAAAACACCTCATTTTTTTTACGCGTGACAGTTATCAATTATACACACATAGTCGGAAAAAGTCAAATCGGAAACCATAAAACTGGACAAAATGACCAAAATATGTTATAATATACCCCAGTTAAAAGAAAAGGGGGATTTGTTATGATACAAACAAAAGAACAGTTAATAACAAATTATATTTTAACGGCAAAAAACATTAAAAATTTATATGATTGTATGACCTTAGAAAACAAAGAAGAAGTTGAAAATGAAATATTTGCTCAAGTAGTATTAGAAAACTTAATATTAGAAGCATTAGGTATTACAAAAGACAATTCTAAGCAAATCTATGGTGAAGTAAAAGACGCATTAGATAGTTCTATCTTAGAAGAATATTACATTGAATTAAGAGATAAAAACTTAGAAGAAAAAATGAAAAAATTTAGACATCGTTCTCGTGCTGCTTTAGAACAAGAAAACGATTTAATCTTAAAAAGATTTGAAAGTGCTTTAATTCATAGAATGAGACCTATTCCTATGAAATCAGATAAATCTGGTAAAGCAGGTCTAGTAGAAGATAATGCTACTATTAAACATGAAGCAAAAATGGACTTTTATGCTAATGCAATTTCATTATTAGATAATGTTAATGATTCTCCATTAGCACAACAACTTGCTTTAAGTACTAGAAACCAAATTCTATTTAGAGAAAAAGAAATAGAAACTGATTACATAGATGGATCATTAACACCAGATAGAAAACAATCATGTATCGTAATGGGACATGATGAAACTATGGTAGATGATATCTATTATGATTATTTAACAGATAAAATTAATGAATATGGAAACCGTTGTTATATCTTCCCTGATTCAACATTACAAGATGGAAGAGAAAGAGCCCGTTTCCAAGTATCTCTTACAATATTTAAAGCTGGATTAGCTATGTTAGATCCAGAAGATGTTAAAGAGATTACAATGAACTATGAATGTACATTTATGAATAGTACAAAAAATAGTGTTACAGAAATAAAAAAAGCAATGAAAGAAGTCATTGCCGAACAAGAACCAACAAAACAAGTTGAAGGTCCAGTTAAAAAGAAAAAGTTAGGTGAATAACCTAACTTTTTTTATGTCTTATTTAACTTGATTTCCGCATTTAGTACAGAAATTAGCATCTGCTGGAAGACCTTGTCCACACTTAGGACAATATGCAGCAGCCCCACCTTGAGGTGCAGCAGGTTGTTGATTGTTGTTAAATGCATTAGCAACAGCACCACCCATTAATCCACCAGAAGCCATATTCATCATACCAACTCCCATGAATCCTGTAGCAGCTCCACCTTCATTGTTTGCAGCATCAACAACAGCATCTCCGAAAGAACCAACAAGTTTACCTTGTTGCATACGAGTGTTAGCACCAAGTTCATAATTGTCGATTTTCTTATTGCTTTCGTCATCTAATGTTACTGATTCAACAACGAATCCAACGATACTTAAACCACGAGCTTTGATTTGTTCATCAAAAGTCTTTTCATCCATGATTTTTTTGATTTCATCTGTACTGCTTGGTAATTCAAGTACAGGTACTTTATGAGCAGAATTTCCTAATTCGTTTAATACGTTTTGGAAAGTTCCAATTACTTCACTTCTCATTTGTTCAGTAATACCTTCTTTAGTGTATTCTTCAGCAGTACCAGCAATCTTACTCATGAAAGTTGCAGGATCACTAACTTTGAAAGTATATTTACCAAAACATTTAACTTCCACACGTAGAGGTGAAATATCACCAGTCATTTGATTTGGAATTGGATGTGACCAATCTTGGAATGGAATTGGTGCAGGTGTTCCAAATTTATTATCCATAATCTCTTTAGCGTTAATGTAGAATACAGCTTGTTCTTTACTTGTTCCACCATTATAAGTAAAACGAGTCCACATTTCTTTGAATACATCACCAAATTGTCCAGCAAAGAAAGTTGGAGAAGATGATTCTTCAAAAGTATAAATTCCTTCTTCAGCAGTAGCATCTAAGATTTTACCACTTTGGAAGATTACAGCGATTTGACCAGGAGATACTTGAATAGCACTATCCTTAGAAATAATTCCATTAGGAGTAGTAACTTTCTTCATTAAGATATCATTTCCTAAATCATCACATTTGATATACTCTTTCCATTGATCATGAAGAGTACTACCTACTGCAGTAGCTGCGGCTTTAATTAATCCCATAATATACCTCTTTTCTAATTATTTATTTGTCCTTCCCCACTAGGATTTACTGGATTCTCACCAGTAGATGGAGAATTCGTTCCACTACCCTGAGGGGTAGAAGACTTCTTTTTTCTAGGAGCTCTTGCAACTTGAGTTCCCACTGAAACCTCATTTACTCTTTTTATGCTTACTGTATCTTTTACCAAGAAACTTCTTACGAATCTAGGTTTATATACAGTTCTATTCATATTAACCAAAATTAACATAGTAATAGCAGTTCCTATTATAGCAAATAATCCCATTGCAATCAATGTTCCATTATCTTTTACTACTGTACCATCTTCATTAATAACATAACTATCATCTTCAGTAGAATCAATTTTGGAATATGACAATGCAGATTTTATAAGTGAACTACAACTTCCATAGTAGTCTCCATTCGCAACATATTGGAATGCATTATCTAACATTGTATTATAACGCTTATCAGAATATGTACGAATAGCCTTACCTGTAGCAGTTAAATATATTTGTTGTAAATCCATATCGATTACATACAAAATACCATCACGAGACTTACCTACACCGAAATTATTATAATCATAAAAATCTTCTGCATAAGTTTGTACATTATGTTTATTATTATATTTAACTGTAACAATAGCTATATCCATATTAGTTTGATTAATATAATTAACTATTTCTTCATATAACTTTTGTTCTTCAGTTGTTGTTAAGATTTCACCAAAGTCATAAATCTTTTCTTTAGCATCAACTGCTGGTGTCATCATAATATTACTTAAATTCTCATTTGTAGCCTCTATACCTTTAGGTAATAATAAGTCTTCTTCTGTTCTCTCAAATGTCTTCGTACTAGCATTAACATTAGTAATAGAGAATACTGATAAAAGCATAACTAAATATATTAATATCTTCTTCATATCTATCACCTACCTAATATAGAGAACAAATAAGCAATACCTACAAGTAGAATAAATACTACTATTCCACCTATAATGCTTTCTATTAATCCTACTGGTAGTTCTCCAATTACCTTTCCAGTTTGTCCATTCATTGCTATTAAATACTCTTTATCTTTGTATTTTACTGGAACCATATATACTGGTAGTAAAATAGAATTTGTAGCTTTCTTAGATAAATACAAATGATTTTCATTTAAATCAACTTTTTGATGACCTGTTTCTTTTTTAGATTCCTCAACACATTGTTGCATTGTTTTCTCATTCGCAACTACATAAGCTGCTTCTTCATCTTTTTCGCTCATCTCTGCCATAAATCCATTTAAATAACCATGATTGAAATCAACTAACTCTTCAAAATCATATGGCTCTAAATCATTCATTGCTTCAACTTTAAAATGATTAGAAGCATTAACTAACACTTTAGAAAAATCTAAATGTGAGAATATATTAGTATCAAATTTACTAGTTTTAATATATCTATAATCATTATCAGCCCAACGTTCCACATCAGCACAATGGAATGAAATATTTCCATCACATGTTACATCAAATGCCCAAAATGGAACATATACTCCAATTATCTTATTTGGATCAACAATCTTACGGAACTCTTTAGGAGTTAATGGCTTGTATTTAATAAATTCCTTAAATGCATTAACTGCATCTCTTCTAGTTTTCTTAAATGGAATAATCAATGTAGGAGCTTTTTCTTCTCCAACAGAAGATCTATCTAATACTCCATTACCACAATATACACAAAATGGTACTGCAGTAGTATTATCTGTATACATTGTTGTACCACAACTCTTACATGTATATTGAATTAAACCATTAAGATCAGTTTCTTTTGGTAATTTTTGTGTAAATATAGCCGGTGTTTTCTTAACAACCGGAGCACTAGGAACAGGATTATTATTCTGTTCCACATTTGTATTTTGTACTTCTTGATTCATAACAGGAGCTTCAGTATTCGTATTTACTTGACCATTATTAATTGGTGGAAATGGATTGCTATTAGGTTGTTGTCCCATTCCATTATTAGACACAACGTTAGCTACATCATTTGCACTAACAGTTGAAACATTATTATTTAATTGATCTTGAGTAAACTTAGAACCACAATTACTACAATCCCAAGATTGAGTCATTGGATTGAATTCAACCTTACCAGAACAAGAAGGACATTTATAGTCCATAGTATCCACGAATCATACCACTTCCCATCTTTTTATAATTCATAATAATTATAACATACAAAAACAAAAGAAAAAAGTAAGAAATTATTCTTACTTATGCTAAATTCTCATCTAAAGAAAGTACTTCTATAACACTAGGTTCTGCTATAGTATTTGCTACTACAACAGGAGCATCTTGTACCTCTTGTACAACATCTTGCACATCAGTTTCTATAGTTTTGTACTTCTCTATACGAGCTAAACAATTACGATTCTGTTTAACTCTATATAATTTATAATTATCATCTTCTGTTTCAAACATAAGATACTTGTCTTTTTTAATACGTGTTCCACTATTAGATACTTTGATTGGATCTTCCATATCTTTATATTTATCTATACGAGCAGCTCCACCCATTTTAGAAATTTTAGATATTTTCTTATCTTCTATAGGCGCAACTATAGTTTCATTAAAGAATTTAGATGTCTTATTCCATAACTCCCCAAACATTGGAAGTGGTTTCTTCTCATCTGTTTTTAAAATATTATCCATCCAACTAGTTTCTTCATCAGTTGTAAAATCGAAGTCATCAAAATAATCTTCCTCTTCATCTACCTTTATTGGAGGATAGAAACGATATTCTCCGTCAACAATCTTAAAATTCCAATTAGCATACTTCTTACTGCTATGGATTTTGGCAACACGATTAATATCTCTTGTACATACATAATCTACTCTAATCATAGGCTACCTCCAATAATAAAATTATACCACAAAAAAGCATGTATTTCTACATGCTTTTATATTATTTAACTGGTTCGATTTTAGTCTTACCACCCATATATGGTTGTAATACTTTTGGAATTAATACACTACCATCTTCTTGATAGTTATTTTCAAGTAATGCGATTAATCCACGAGGAGTAGCAACTACAGTATTATTTAATGTATGTAAATAGTAAGTTCCTTTTTCTCCCTTAGCACGGATACCTAAACGTCTAGCTTGAGCATCTCCTAATGTAGAACAGCTTCCTACTTCGAAGAATTTTTGTTGACGTGGACTCCAAGCTTCAACATCACAAGATTTAACTTTTAAATCAGCTAAGTCTCCACTACAGCACTCTAATTGACGAACTGGAATATCCCAACTTCTAAATAGATCTACTGTTAATTTCCACATCTTTTCATACCATTCCATAGATTCTTCTGGTTCACAGATAACAATCATTTCTTGTTTTTCAAATTGGTGAACACGATATAGACCTCTTTCTTCTAGACCATGAGATCCACCTTCCTTACGGAAGCATGGAGAATAACTTGTCATATGTACTGGTAATTCAGCTTTATCAATAATTTGTCCTTTGAATTTACCAATCATACTATGTTCAGAAGTTCCGATTAAGTATAAATCTTCTCCTTCAATCTTATACATCATAGCTTCCATTTCAGGGAAACTCATAACTCCGGTAACAACATCACTATGAATCATAAATGGTGGAATTGCATATGTAAATCCTGCTTCAATCATATAATCTCTTGCACATGCAAGCATAGCTTCATGAAGTCTAGCAATATCACCAATTAAGTAATAGAATCCTTCACCACTAGTTCTACCAGCAGCATCTTTATCCATACCATTAAAACGAGCAATAATATCTGCATGATGTGGAATTTCATAAGCTGGAACTTTAGCTTCTCCAAATCTTTGAACTTCTACATTCTTAGTATCATCTTCTCCAATAGGTACAGTATCATCAATAATTTGAGGAATAACCATCATAATTTCTTTAATACGTTCATTAAGTTTAACTTGTTCTTCCTCTAATTCTTTAATTTCATCACCCATAGTAGCGATTTCTTTCTTAATAGCCTCAGCTTCATCTTTCTTACCTTGACCCATTAATTTACCAATTTCGCCACTCTTTTTATTTTTATCAGCTTTCATGTTATCAGCTTTAACTTGTACTTCACGTACTTTAGCATCTAACTCTTTAACCTCATCTACTAAAGGTAATTTTTCATCTTGAAATTTCTTTTTAATATTTTCTTTTACTAAATCTGTATTTTCTCTTATTAATTTAATATCGATCATATTATTTAACACCTCTTCCTTTATTTTTATTTATTTTAATACGATTCCATATTTTATTTTTAACATTTTCATAAATTATATTAGAAGCATTATTACTTCCAAACGATTTTTCTAAATCAGAATATAATTCCGTACCAATCGATGCGTATGGATATATAGATGTTGAATAGTATTGTGGATCATACCATCCACAAAACTCCATATCATCAGTAGAAGTAATAATTGAATCAAACCCAACTATATCTTTTAAATAGTTAATATGTTCAAGATACATTTTACGAGTATCTACTTCATCATTCCACATCGATGGATCAACTATAAAATTTTTATGTGAGAATACTCCAACTAATGCACCTATACTCTTAATACGTTCCAATTGTTCGTCTTTTAAATTACGATCTCTATCACATAGATTACGAACATTAGAATGCGATGCATAAGTAACTACTTCGTATCCTTCATTTTGTTTTTCTTCAATTAAATCACATAAGTCATAAAACGTTTTCTCATTCGCATGACTTAAGTCAATTCCAAGACCTAATTCTATCGCCTTCGAGACAAATGATCTTCCTTCAAGAGTAAGTCCTTTGGAACTTCGATTTCCCGATCCATATTTATTCTCTGTATTCCAACAAAGAATAATTGAATCTAATCCAGCCTCCGATAGAGCTTCTAGCTCATCAGTTCCTGATATATAGTCACAACCTTCAATACTATAGATTATTTCAGTATCAGGTAAGAAACTATCTAAAACCTCTTTAGCTTTAGTAAACATTTCAAGTACCGATACATCATCCCTATAATATCCAGGAGTAACTTCTCTATCCATTTCATCACGATCCATAAAATATAGATTAGCAATTACGCCCCTAACATTAGAATCATGAAAATAATGAGAAATCTTCTCTAAATAAGAATAATCATTTGTTAAATACGCCTTATAAGCAATAGTTAGTAAATCAAAATGCGTATCAAACATAATAACCCTCCTTATAACAAAAAAAAGGATGATACCAAGGAGTGCATAAAGCACGGTACCATCCTTTTTATTCTCTTAATTACGATAACGGCATTACCCGGGGTCTATTAAACCCATCTATAGAGTAGACAAATAAGATATTTATATCGTTTCCACCAACCACGATTTCTCTATAATAAATAATACTTATTATTAGTTCTAATAATCGACGTATGAGACTATTCTATTACAAAATAAGGAAAAACGCAAGTTTTATTCACAAGTAATAGATGTTGTCTCTATAGAAGGTTCTTCCATTTTTTGTACAGAATCAACTGTTAATTCTTTATAATTAACTTCCTTTATACCATATTTTCCATCATACATAGTAACGATATACTCATAATGATCTCCGACATTAATTATTTGAATACTACCTGAATAATGATCAAATGTAAATAATGAATTATGTACTTTAAAGAAATCAGATGAATCACTAAAGTTAAAATACATCTTTCCTTCAAGTATTCCATACTTACATTTATCAGGATTATAATCCTTTTCAATAGTTTCTATAATTGTATCTACTTGTTTTAAATAATGTTTCTTAGCAAATGTTTCATAAAAACCAATGATTGTTTTATAATTAATTGCTGCTACAACTAAAGCAATAACTATTAATAAAGTAAAGAATCTTTTAAAACCAGTATAAACTTTTTCTTGTTTAGATACCCCATGGTCATCTAAGGTATACATTTTTTTATTCATCTTATCAAACATCTTTTTACGACGTTCTTCTCTATTATGAATTTTTTGTCCACGAGTAAAGAATTTCTTAACAGACTGATTTTGTGCATTATTAAAATCCATTGCACCACAATGCATACAATAACGAGAACCATATACTATAGGTTGTCCACAATTAGGACAAGGTATTCTTCTAGTCTCTTGACTTTGAATATATGCAATAGCTCCAGTTTGATTAGGATCTTGTGAAACATTAACATTAGGATTTTGCACATTATTATTTTGAACAGTATTAACAACATTATATGCTGGATTAGTTAATTGTGTATCTCCGGTATTTGGATTATTTTGTTGTGGTTCTTCTACATTGAAATCATCAAATTGATCCATAAAAATACCTCCTATCATTAACTATATTGTACACTAATATAAAAAAATAAACAACAAAGAAAAAAAGCCTATTTGGCTTCTATAATCAGTTTAATTGCAGTACGTTCCTCTCCTTCGATAGAAATATCAGAAAAAGCTGGAATACAAACTAAGTTTTTACCAGATGGAGCAACAAAACCTCTTGCTATTGCTACTGCTTTAATCGCTTGATTTAGTGCACCAGCACCTACTGCTTGTATTTCACAAGTTCCTTTTTCACGAAAAACATTAGCTAATGCTCCTGCAACACTATTTGGATTTGATTTACTACTTACTTTTAAAATTTCTATAATGATCATCCTTTCACTATAGAATATGAAAAAAGATTAGAAAATATTCTAATCTTTTATATACCATGTAGTTGCAATAAATCTTCTCTCGACTTCTTGTCCATCTTTATAAACATGTAAATATGATTGATATCCACGATAACCTATTTGAACAGATTCTGTTTCATAAGTATATCCACGCTTAGCATCATGATTACTCCATAACTCTACAGTAGCAGATCCACCATTGTGATATGCTCTAACATAAATAGGATAATCATATGTATTCTTCCATGCCATATCAACATACCATCCACTAGAATAACTAGCAACAGTAGCATCTAATCCACCGGCAACATATACACTCTTAGCTGCATGAGGATAACGTTTAACAATTTCTAATCCTCCCAATAAAGCAGCATTATATGTAGTAGTTGCAATTTGACATACACCATTACCAACAAACTCATAATAGAATACATAACCAGCTTTATTAAATGGACCAGCATAATCATAATATGAGAATGTCTCACCAGGCATAATTATTGCCCCATTAATATATGATAATGCAGTATATAAGTTTTGTGCTCTAGCATATTCATATTGATTAAAATAAGTAGTAAATGTAGATACCATAGTATCAATAGTAGCATAACTATCATTATTATTAGCTATCTCACTATTACCAATTAATTCAATTTTAGCATTTTCTTTTGCACCATTAGCAAGTGTAGTTCTTAATGTTTCTAAAGACTTATCAACATCTAAATCAAATGAATTAACTCCACGTACATAAGATAATGTATAACCATCATCTTGGAAATGACCATCTTGTTTATCTTGATGAGTTTCATTCTTGATCTTCTCTAAAAATTGTTTAGATTCATCTTCATTAACTTTATATTTAAAGTCATATACTTTCTTACCACGAGAATTAATTAAACTAATACGCTTAGTATAAGTAAGATGATTTTGTGTCTTTTTAATTTCATCTATAATACCTTCAGTATCTAAATGTAATCCTACATCAGAATAAGTATATTCACTCTCTTTACCATTAACAACTATCTTTAATTTCTTTTTATTTTCTACTCCATTAATAAATTCAATAAAGTCATCTAAAGAAGTATAACGATAATCTCCTATCGCATAATCACCTAAATAAGAATTAGGTAATACTATATCTTTATACTGTTTAATTAATGAAACATTATAAACTACGATTACAACATAAAAAAAGATAAGCGCTGATATTACAAATCTTAGTTTACTAAAATGTCTCATATCAAACTTACCTTTCATTATATTCACCTACGCTTTAATATACTTCATAATTTCATCAGTTAATACACGATAACCATTATCATTTAAATGTAATCCATCTCTTGTATATTCTAATTTAAGTCCTTCATTATCATCATAGAATAAAGAATATGTATCTATAAATGTAGCATTATTATCTTTACAAACTTTCTTTAGTATTTCATTCGCATCTTCAATTTCTTTATTATCACGAGCACGAATAAAATCATAATGAATACAGTCATCCTCAACAACTGTTACAGGAGTAATAGATTCAATATATACCTTAGTTAAAGGACGATTCTTATGAATTTCTTCTATAATCTTCGTAATATTATCTTTAATACTTTCATTTCTTCTTAAAGAAACATAATCATTAGTACCTAATAAAATAAATACTTTAGAAGGATTATAACGATATACACGATCATTTAATGAATCTAATACATCTTTTGTATTATTACCATTAATACCACTATTAATTACTGGTAAACCACTATAATATTTTCCTAAATCATAAAAATCAGTAATTGAATCTCCTAAAAATACGTAATTATCATCAGCAACTTTAACTTCTTTAACAACATCAACTTTCTCTATTTGAATTTGTGTCTTAACTGCAAATCTATAACAAATTGCAAATCCTAATAAGAAACTAACAATAATTAATATAATTGCACATGTTAAACGTCTAACAAACAAACTAGGCGTATGATGAACATGTGGTGTTACTGTCTTAGGAACAAATACTTTAGGTTTAGGTTCACGTTTTGGAAGAGTAATCTTAGGTAATGTAATATTTGGCTTAAATGGTTTCTTTTGAGCATTACCCTTAACTTTTTTCTTCTCTCCCTTAGGAGTATTTTTAATACGCCCCTCTAAGAAACTAGTATCCAAACTATCTTGTTCAGATAATCTCTTATCATCAAAAGAAAAACGATAAGAATTAGTTTTAGATAGATCTTGTTTCTTTTCAGCTTCTCTTTCACTCTTAGGTTTTATATCAAAGTCATCTAAGAAATCATCTTCACGTTTTTCTTGAACTTCTTCTTTTGTAGTAACTATCTTTTTAGCTACTTCTTCTTCGACAACTTCTTCCTTCTTTTCTTCAATAACTTCTTCTTTAACAGTTTCTTCAATAGTCTCAGTTACTTCTTTAATATCTTCTTTAGGTACTTCAGCCTTTTCAACTTCAACTATTTCTTCTTTTATTGGTTCTACTTCTTTTTCTATTTCTTTCTTTATTTGCTCTTTTACTTCTTTTAAATCCATAGTGGATTCAAGTTGTTCAATCTTCTTTTCTTCTTGCTTTTTTCTTTCAATACTTGGAACGTATTGAGTTTTTTCAAGTTCATCTACTAAAGAATCAACGTTTTTATTAAGATTTTTACCACTCTTATTAACTTCGACTTTAGCTTTATTATTATTGTTATTATTACTATAACGTTTCTTCTTAGCCATACCAAGTACCTCTTTCTAAATATTATAAAAACAGCAAAAGAAAAAGAAAAAGCATTTCAAATTTCCTTTTTAAAAAAATATCACAATTATCCATTAATATCAAGGCTATTGACCTTTAATTGACACTAATTAATATGTACAATCATATCTTCTAAGAAGCAATTATCATAATATCTATGGAATACTAAATCCATAATATATTTCTCAATAACCTTCTTAAAAGCTTTAGTAGATTTACGATATACAATTCTTAAATACATTCCAAGTTCTGGATAATCATATATAATATCTAAATCTAAATCATGACTTACTTCAATAATAGTTTTAATTATATAGTAAGCCTCTTCATAATTACCACATTCTAATAGACGACGTAATGATTCAATATAATTATCATATTCTTCCCATGCATCATCTTCTAATAAGAACTTATTATATAGATTATTGTAGTAATAATCATATTCTTGTTTAGGAACATATTTAATAAATTCTTTTTCTAAAGATTCAATATCAAAATAATATCCATCTGCATTATCAATCATATATTTTTTTAAATCTTCTGCAGGAATCTTTTTAATTAAATCTTTAACTTCTATATCATTTCTTGCAATATAAGGTTTTAATTCTTTAATATCATATTCTTCATTATCTATTGCAAGTAAAACAGCATATTCATGTTTACAATTACCTTCATATGGGCAATCACAACTCATATCAAGTTCATTACCATTTTGTTGAATACGTACAGTATAATCTTCACTACCTTCAACTTTCGCAACATATAAGTCTCCAAGTTTAGTACAATGAAGAACTCTTCCATCTTGATAGTAAGCTTCACCACGATCAATTATAGTTTCATCAAAATACTTATCATACTCATTCCATAATTCTTCAATTGGTTCTTCTGATTTGAAAACACCTTGAAACATATTCAACAACTCCTTCTAAGCCTCTTCTTGTTCAATAATATTATTTGGTATAGAAACAACACTAATATTCCAAATAAATAATGTTAAACAAACTAAGATAATAATATTTAAAACAATTATATTAGATAAAAGAATACCCTTAGTATAAAGGAAATATCCTCCTCCACATAATAAGCCAAACAATAATAAAGCAAATCCCATTAACATAAAGGTATTATAGTTTTCTCTTAATGAATTTGCCTCATCATCCCATATTAATTTAGGTTGTATTGAATCAACGTAAACCCCTAGTATACATACTAAAAGTATACAAAAAAAGCTAATAAAATACAACTCTATTCCAAATAAAATTGGAATATTCAACAACATATAAAATATCGTTGTAAAAATATTTACACCAATAAATGAAATCATAAATGGTACTAATACTTTAACTCTCCATTGAATTCTATATCTAACAGGAATATATTTCAAAAATGAGAAATGTTTTCCTTCTCTAGAAAATGAAGATGCTGCAATACTATTTAATGCAGGAAGTAATATTGATACACCTATTACAGTTAATAATATAAATAATGAAACTTTAACATTACCATCACTAACTAAAATACGCATCTTAGCTAATGAATAATCACTTAATGTTACTTTATATATTACATATGCAAATACAGGCCATATAAAATTGATTAAAATACAATTAATAAAGAATGCTGGACTTCTAAATAAGATCTTTAATTCTTTAGTAAAGTAAGAAGTAAAAATTGATTTAGAATGACTATTCTCAATTAACTTTAAAGTATCTCCACTAGGTTTAGTATCTTTGCTACTTAGTTCTATAACACTATCTAAATATAAGAAATGAGCAAGACCAAAGAATACACCTAAAGCAACTACATTAACTAATACATATTCTATAGAAGCAATTACATCCATATTAGTAAAACTCTTAACAAACAAACTAATATGTGGAAATATAACTCTCATTACTTCTAAAAACTTATGATTACCCAAAGCAAAAGATTCGACATAAGTATCAAAATTAAATTGTTGTAATGTACTCATTCCAACACCAAATAATAATAAAATTAATAATACAAAGAATATTCCAATCTTACGAATAGTTTCTTTATTCTTAATAAACTTAGTAAAACTCATAATAAATAAACTAATTATTGAACAATATACCATAGGTATAATTGGTAAAGTAACTATACCAATTAATGAAAATAATAAATTAGGTAAAGGTAACTGCATAGCCAATGAATAACCAAATACACTTACTAATACTAATAAAAATTGCATTATATTTTCCGCAACAAAACAAGAAGTAAACTTAGATGCCACTATCATTACAGGCTTAATTGGTAATGGTAATAAACACTCTATATCATCACTAAAATATAATTGATTAAGTATTACATTAAAACTAAATACAAAAGTAAATATACTGATTAAGAATCCCATTAATTCAAATCCAATTGTTCCATACCCTACTTCTTTTAAAGCATTAGTCATTCCGTATACAAATACTCCACAGAATAATATAAATGGAATAAATATTAAGAATAATACAGACAACAAAAAGAAGTAAAAAATAATCTTCTTTTTACCATTAACTTTACTCATACTTAGAGCTTTTAAAAATACTTTTGTTAAACTTAGATAATTATTCATCTTGAATAACCTCCATAAATAGTTTCTCTAAGTCATCCTTCTTATGATATTTCTTCTTTAAATCTTCTAATGTTCCAAAGAAAACTATCTTACCATGATCAATAATAGCTACTTTATCACATAGTTTTTCTGCTATTTCTAAGACATGTGTAGAGAAAAATACTGTATTACCTTCTTTAGCATGTTCTTTCATCATGTTTTTTAAGATTAAAGCACTCTTAGGATCCAATCCAATTAATGGTTCATCTAGAATCCATACTTCAGGATTATGAACTAATGCTGCTATAACCATCATTTTTTGTCTTGTACCATGAGAATAACTTTGCATAGGTTTATCTAAAGCATCAACTAAATTAAATTGTTCCGCAAAATATTTAATACGTTCCTTACGTACATCATCACTAACGTGATACATATCCGCAATAAAATTAATAAACTCTAAACCAGTAAGTCTTAAAAACATATCAGGACTATCAGATATATATCCAATAATTTGTTTAGCTTTTAATCCTTCTTTAACAATATCGTAACCATTAATAGTAATAGTTCCACTATCAGGTCTTAAAATTCCAGTCATCATTTTAATTAATGTTGTTTTTCCAGCTCCATTTAATCCAATAAAACCAACTATCTCTCCTGGAGAAATAGTTAAACTTAAATCTTGTATTGCTTTAATCTCACCGTTAAAAGTTTTTGAAACATTCTTAATCTCTATCATACAAAATCTCCTATCATATCACTAGTATAACATAAAAAAAGGAAGAATAATCTTCCTATTTATTATTAAAGTAGTCCATTTCTTCACAAGCATAAGTATTACTATTAATCTTATAAGTACCTTTAGTACCATCTTTATTAGTAGTTAATGTGAAGAAATACTTAGTCTTATAACCACCATCTAGGTTAGCAACTAATGTAACTTTATATACATATCCTGTATCTGTAATCTCTTCAAGTGATACTGCATATGAACCATCTTCATAATCATCATCACGTTGAATACTCTTAGTAGCATAAGTATTATTCTTATAGAAATCATATTGGAAATAAGTAGAATAATCATTTCCTAATGATCCATCTGATTTAGCTCCGCCACATACCCAAGTCTTATCTTTAATATAGTTAGGATTCTTAGTAAGACTATACTTACTTTCTTCACTAGTTTGCTTATTAACATCACTATCAAAGCTTGTAGACTTATGTTTATTAGTAACAACTTTATATACTAATACAGCTAAAATAACAAATAATATAACTGCTGCAATAATAAAGATTGTTTTAAATGGAATAATATCAGTAATATTCTTACCTTCAGTATCTCCATCATCAAATACAACATCAGAATTATATGAATCATTATTATAATCATTTGTTCCAGTGGAAGTATCTACTCCTTCAGGAACAGGTTCATATTTATATTCATCTTCTCCTTTTTTCTTTTCTTCTTTCTTTTCTTTTCTCTTAGCAAAGAAAGACTTCTTCTCTTCTTTCTTTTGTTCATAATAAGCATTATTATAAACTTCAGATTCTGCAGACTTAGGAGAAGAAACTATTTCAGGAATACCTTCTTCATAATTATTAGATGTCATTACAGGTTCAATAACTGTCTCTTCTATTTCAGGTTCTTTATCTGTAGCATCTACTTCTACTGGTTCAAATATACCAGTATCATCCATACTAATAGGATCAAAAGAAGTAGTATCTTCTATAGTTAAATCATCTTTTTTCTCTTCAACATTTTCAACCTTTTCAAATTCATCTATATCATCTACATCTACTATTTCAGTATCAGAATCATTTGTAATTTGAGGTTCTTCTGGTACAGAAACATTTGTAGCATTATGAACCTCCTCTGCAGAGATAGGTTCAAACTCAGGTTCTTTTTTCTTATAAGTTTCATTTTGATTCATCGAATTAAAACTACTATAATCAGGTCCACCATCAGGATCTTGAATACCAATATCATCAAAACTATCTTTAACAAACCCATTATCATTTTTATAGGAGTCTATTAAATTCTCCAATTCTACATCTAAATCTTCGATTTCAAATGCATCATGATTTGAAGGCTCAATTATATTTCCACAGTTAAGACAAATAGTATCGGTTTCTTTTAATTCGCTACCACACCTTGAACACTTCATTCTACCAACTCCTATTTTTTACAAACATAAGAATATGAGTTCTTAGTATCTATTAAAAGAACTATATTCTTCTCTATAAAATCAAACTCAAAATTACTAGTATTCTTAGATACACTCTTCTCACCATTTTGAACAATAGTCTCAGGAATGTAATATACATTTTGAATACCTAAATAATTAGAGTCATTAGCTTTACTATTATCTTCAACAGAATAGTTACCTACCATATGAAAATCTTTTGAAGCAGTATCATATGTATCATAACGGAATGATCCATCTTTATTAAATTCCATTTCAAAAATGTAATTTAGTTCCTTACTTACATCAATATCTTTCTCGTAAGCAGCACATCTCCATTTTCCTACTACAGTAATATTCATAGTAAAGAAAACAGAATAAATTATTAAAGTAGCAATCATTATTCCAAATGAAATCGCAGCAAACTTCTTTACTTGAAAGTTTCCCTCACTTTTAATAACTGAATCTACTAATTGATCATTTAATGCATCCCCACAATTAGGGCATGTAACAGCTTCATCTGAAACCATCATTCCACATTTTTTACATTTCATACACAATTCCCCTACTATACCTTATATATTATCATATTTAAGAATAAATAATCAATGTAAATTACTACATTTCCATCAAAGAATAAGTATGATTCGTAAACTCTACAAAACGTATAAAATCTTCAAATTCAATACTAACAGTACGATCATTTCTATTAGGATGCATAAAACATTTATGTCCAACTAATTCCGCATCTATAATAAGCTTAACTAAACACTCATTATCATTAATAATACCAAGAGGAGTAACACTACCTTTTTCTAGATTAAGAATATCCATTAAGGCATCTTCATCAGCAAATCTAACTTTTTTAGCCCCAACAAACTCTGCAATACTCTTTAAATCAGCACGTTTACTATCTAACATAAATACTAAGTAGTAGTTACCTTTATCATCTTTTAAAAATAAGTTTTTACAACCAATTCCATCTATTTTAATATCTATACTATTAGCTTCATCTACTGTATAAACAGGTATATGATATTGCTCTTCATATTTAATATTTAATTCCTTTAATACATCATAAATCATCTATATCACCAATAAAATTATATCATTTATTAGTAAACCCCAACAATCATATCAATAAGTGTTTTAATAAATAATTTACTAAAAGATATTTTATTTACATCTTCTAATACAACTAATTCCGCATCACTAACTACACTACTATTATTAAACGCTTTAATTCTACCAATTATTTCGTTCTTCTTAATTGGTAACTTATAGTCATATAGTTCTATATCATAATCATATTTATCAAAGTCATTAGAAGAATCAAGTATAACAGATAAATCATTCTTTAAAGCAATTTGTACAATCTCATTATCTGCTTTATCAATCTTTATCTTTTTAACAACACTACCCTTTTTCTTTAATATTTTCTTTCTTATATTAGAAAAACCATAATCTAATAACTCCATAGTCTCTTTATTTCGTACCTTACTATCGTTCTCTCCCAATACGATACCAATAATACGTATATCATTACGTACCGCAGTAGCCGCTAAACAATATCCAGCATCATCAGTATGTCCAGTCTTTAATCCATCTGCACCTTCATAGAAACGAATTAGTTTATTTGTATTAACTAACCAAAACTTATCTTCAGTTCCCTCTCTTAAATAATCTTCATATATAGAAGAGTATTTAAGTACATCAGGATAATTCGTTATTAAGTATCTAGCAATCATTGCCATATCATACGCACTAGAATAATGTCCCTCTTCATCAAGTCCAGTACAATTCTTAAAAGATGTATGCTTAAGCCCTAATTCATGTACCTTATCATTCATCTTTTTAACAAACTTCTCTTCACTACCACTAATATATTCAGCCATTGCGACTGTCGCATCATTTCCAGATGCAATACTAATACCTTTAATCAAATCCTCTACACTAATTTGTTCCCCCTCACTAATATATATTTGTGATCCGCCCATATCAGCTGCATTACGAGAAACAGTGACTATATCATCCAACTTAATTCGTCCCTCATCTAACGCTTCAAAGATTAGTATTTGTGCCACCATCTTAGTCATAGATGCAATAGATACTTCTTTATCTTTATCTTTTTCAAAGAATATCTTACCAGTATTAGCTTCTATTAATATTCCACTACTCGCATTAGGAATCAATTCTTCCGCATATACAAATACCGGACAAACAAACACAAAAAGAACAATAATAAACAATAATTTCTTCATAAATCCTCCTATCATTTTTTATGTAAAGTCCACGTATTTTATACATATTTTAATAAAAATTTGCTATTATATAATTGGGTGATGATATGGCAGTGAGAAGAAAACGCAGAGTTCGTGTTAAAAAATTAAACCTAGCTATATTCGTACTAACAATAGTACTAATAACCGCCCTTGTGACTAAAGCAGTAAAATCTGTTTATACACTATTCACAACAAAGAAAGAACCTGAAGTAGTAGAAAAGAAAGAAAAGAAAAAAGAAACAAAAAATGAAGAAGTTAAAGAACCAACTACTTCATTTGAACAATTAAGTTATTATAAAGATACTAATCATAATAGATATATAAGATATCAAAATGCTAATCCGGACCTACCAATTGAAACAATAGTAACATATGTAAATATTGGAATAGATAATCCGTATTATACATACACTAATAAAGCTAAATATTTAAATAAAACAACAATTTTAGTAAATAAATATAATTATCTAACAAGTGATTACGTTCCTAAGAATCTAGAAACTATCCCACTAAGTTATGCAAGAAGTGGAATGAAATTAGTTAATGTTGCAAAAGATGCTTATGTAGAAATGGCTAAAGCAGCAGAGAAACAAAAGATGAAATTAGTAGTAACCTCATCTTATAGAGATTACGAATATCAAGAAAATATTTATAACCGATATGTAAAAAGTGATGGAAAAGAAGCTGCAGATACCTATTCAGGTAGACCAGGATTCTCAGAACATCAAACAGGTCTAGCAGTAGATCTATATAATGGTAAAACAGTATATACACAATTTGAATCAACAAAAGAATTTGATTGGATGCAAGAAAATGCACATAAATACGGATTTATATTACGTTTTCCAAAAGACAAAGAAAATATAACAGGATACCAATATGAATCATGGCATTATAGATACGTAGGAGAAGAAATAGCAGAATACATCCACGAACACAACATAACCTACGAAGAATACTATGCACAATTCTTAGATAAGTAAAAAAGATATACAAACGTATATCTTTTTTAATTGTTTTTAACCCATTTTGCATATAAAGTATGATTTTCAAAATGATTACATATAGTATTAGAGTCTACCATACCTTTTCCATATGTTGGCTCATAAAATACTAAATCTGTTATTTTTGAATTTAAGAAGTAAGCAGCATCTGTATCATCATGATGAACATCAGCACCATACCAAATAATAGCCGCATCTGAAACTGTAGCTGCACTATTTGTACTACTGCTAACATGATATTTCCTATTTACTTCAAAATCATTAGAGCATAAATTATAAACTACATTTTCGCTTAAATTTCTATATTTGTAATTCGGACTAGTACCAGCCATGAAAGCTAATAATCCCCACTGAAATGATTGTACAGCGTGATATCCACTAGGAATATTTTCAAGATATGTAATATCATACTCAAAATTATAGGTTGTATTTTGTTTTAATGTACTTAAAACTCTTTCTTTTGTAACACAATTTTTAACCCATGCTCTATAAGAATCATCATCATAATAAACTCCATAACTCCAACCATCAAACGTATAACCATTTCTTGTTGGAGTAGGAAGATTACCATACTTAGTACCATAAGTAACTACAATAGTGCCATCATCTATAGTTCCACCATTAGGGTTTAATGTTACTTGAGGATTATCTACCCAATTTGCAATATATTTACGATTTCCAGAAGATCCTTTTAATATAGTCACATTTCTAGATGGAATAGATGCATATGACTCAAAGGATGTACTAGTACTTCCTAACTCTAATTGAAAATCAATAGTGTCTATCCAAAGAGGTAATCTATCATCATGGAAACCATATAAAGATGCAAAGTAAACATTACCGGTACTACTTGTAGTAAATGTAAATGTATAAGTATCTGTTATTACATTTCCTACTTCAAAAGTTGCATTTTGTAATAACACACAATCATCATCATTATAGAAAAATCTATAAGCCCATCTTGCGTCAGGTGTATAACCATTTGGTCTCAAAGATAAAGTATATGTTGTATTAGGTGATAATGTCACTCTATAGGCATTTGCATTATCATAACCAATCCATTTTGACTCAGTATATAGATTCTCATCTTTTAATATTTCTTTATCTATTAAATTCTTTCCACCTGTCCATCCAGCAAATGAGTAACCTTCTTTAGTAGGAATACCTAAAGTAATATTTTCATCAAAAGTACTATATGATTTGCGTTTATTATTTAAAGTTCCACCATCTAAATCATAACTAATATTATAAGTATCAATCTTTTCAATAAGAGTAATCTTTGCATATCCATTACCAGTATTACCAATCATAGTTGTTCTACCATCATGTGTAGGCATTCCAACAACATTATTACCTACTCCATTTTCATTCCAAGAATATCCTTGACCATCTATCATTAAAGTATCAGTAAAAGCTTTTTCACTATAATGTATACTACATTTAGAATCAGTATTATATCCAGAGGAATTATATCCACTAGAAGTTGAATCATTGCAAGCAACGTCATTTGAATCGTTTATAAAAGTAATATTATTAGAAGTGGAACTTTGCTCAATAGATACACAACCTGGATGTCCAGAAATATAAGATGAACCACCAGCTCCTCCAGCCCAAGGCCCTGCTTGACCACCAAAATATCCTGAACCACCACCATTCGTTGCAGTCATACCTACACTACCAATTCCAAAACCAAATCCCTGCCATTGAGTACCACCTTCAGCAAATACTGGATTATTCTTATTTATACCACTACTTTCATTTCCATATAATCCACCTGAATGACCACCGTTAGAATGATAATTTGAACCCAAGTAGCTTGCACCACCTCCTGCACCAGCTACCATTATTCTAGATTTTAAAGAATTAAAATTATCCCAGGTACCATTAATTAAGCGAACATCAGTAGCTCCGCCACCACTGCAAAAAGTTCTACCTTGCCATACTGTATCTTCGTTATTAGCATCTCCGCCTCCATTATATCCACCATATAAAATTGGCCCTTCACCTAATCCACAAGATCCAGAACCACCAACATATAAATATAATTTCTCTGACTTATTTAAGGTAATCGTACCTTCAGTATAACCACCATTACCGCCATAATAAGTTTCAGTATAGTGCCCACCTTGTGCTCCCCATAATTGAATCTTATATATTCCTTTATATGGAGCAACAAATTCTTGAACATCACCAGTATGATCAA